>JBEVLJ010000131.1:0-3179 GCA_040509195.1 Acidimicrobiia bacterium | reverse complement strand
ACGCCGGCGCGGGCCCCGGGTGCTTCGACTGCTCGGGCCTCACGATGATGGCGTGGGGCCAGGCCGGTCTCTCGCTCCCCCACGGGTCCAACGCCCAGCTGGCGATGTTCCCCCGGGTGTCGATGAGCCAACTACAGGTCGGCGACCTCGTCTATTGGAACGACCACGTGGGCATCTACGTGGGCAGCAACAGCGTGCTCCATGCGCCCCACACCGGCACCAACGTCCAGGTCACGCAGATCTGGAGCGGTGTGATCGGCGCCAACCGACCCGGTTGAGCTGGCCGACCCGGTTGAGCTGGCCGACCCGGTTGAGCGGGCCGCACCTCAACTCAAGGGATCACGAGCATCCCGAGCTCGGCTTCGAGCTGGGGGCGCGGCTTCGCGCCGAGTGACGTGCGCTCGAGCCGTCCGCCGCGGAACAAACCGATGAGCGGGATGCTCTGCACGTCGTACTGCTGCGCGAGCGCGGGCTCGTCGTCGATGTTCACCTTCACGACCTTGTAGGAGCCGTCGCGCATCATCGCGATCTGCTCCACCACCGGACCGACCTGCCGGCACGGTCCGCACCAGGGCGCCCAGAAGTCGACGATCACCGGGAGCTCCGACTGCAACACCTCGGTCTCCCACTGTGCGGTGGTGATCGCCTTCACCGGACCTTCGGGGGGCGGCTCGGGCAGCGGCTCCGACGGCTTGACGCCGGCGCGGATCGCATCGAGCCAGGCGTGGCCCGACTGCACGCTCTCGAGCGCGACCTCGTGACCCATCGGGTACTCCTGGTACACGAGCGGCACGTCGTGATCGTCGAGCGCCGCCGACAGGTCGCGAGCACGTTGCACCGGGATCGTCGCGTCGTCGGTGCCGTGCTGGAGCAGCACCGGGATCTCCGACGCCGCATCCCAGTCGATGTCGTCGTCACGCAGCTCCGCCGGCGCGAACGGGCTCATCGCGAGCACACCCGCCGGATGCGCGCGTTCCGAACGACGGAGACCGAGCAACAGCGCGAGGCCGGCGCCTTGCGAGAATCCGCCGATCACCGCGTCGGCGCGCGCCATGCCGTGCTCGTCGCAGGTGGCGTCGAGCAGATCATCGAGCTCGTCGACGGCCGCGGCGCGATCGCCTTCGATCGCTTCGGGATCAGTGCCGCCGATGTCGAACCACGAGAACCCGGGCGGCGCGGCGTGCGGCCCGCGCGGCAACACGGTGAGGAACTTCCCTTCGGGGTCGAGGTAGGTGAGCAGACCACCGAGGTCGCGTTCGTCGGCGCCGTAGCCGTGCAACAGGAACAGCACGCGCTCCGATGCACTCCCGCGCACCACGTTCGTGATCAAGCTCATGTCGTCTCCTCGAATCGCGTGGGCATGCCCGGCATCACACGTCAGAACATGTAGTTCATCGCACCGACGACTCGATTGCCGAGGTCGACGTCGCCGACGATCGTCACGTCACCGGCGGCAAGCGCTGCTTCCGGATCGACGCGACCGAAGCCGAGCCGTTCGAACGTGATCGTGCTCATGGTCAGGGTCGTCGTGGGCTGGTCGGGGATTCGATCGGTGAGGCGCGCCCGTCCGTCGACCACTTCGATCGACACGGTGCGTGCCAACGGTTCACCGAGCGAGAACACGACCGTGGAACCGTCGGGCGCCGCCGCTTTCTTCCCGACGACGAACGGCATGATCCCCGACATCTCCGCCAAGACGTGACCCGCGGCAAGTGAGGCGGTCCCTCCGAGGTGACCGACCGCTCGGCGCATGTCTTGTTCATGGGCGTACGCATCGATGATGCGGAACGTGAGCATGGAGCGCACGGTGCCTTGGCCCATCGGGGTCCATGCGTCGGCGTCGAACCCTGCGGTGTCGAGCGCGCGCAGCACGTCGACGCGCTCACGCGTGAGCGAGTGGAACTCGGCGAGCGCCTCCGCACCGGTCCACGTCCGACGCGAGTGCACCGCCTTCTCGTTCTCGTTGCCGAAGGCGTTCAACACGTGCGGAGCGTCTGGCGCGTCGGGCAGTCCCTCCCACGGGCGGCCGAGCAACCTCGCCTCGATCGACGAGAGGTGCACGAGGTTGTCCTGCACCGACCAGCCCGGCAGCTCGGTCGGCGTCTTCCACTCGGCTTCGGTGAGCGCCGCGCCGAACTCGTCGATCGACCTCCAGACCTCGTCGATCGTGGCGACCAAATCGCGATCTTCCATGCCGATCAGTCTCGCAGGATCACGTCGGTGACCGCGTGGTCGGAGCCTTTGCGCACCACCACGTCGGCGCGGTCACGGTTGGGCAGGATGAATTCGTGGAGGTTCGGCGAGTTGATCTCCTCCCACACTGCGTGCGCGAAGTCCGTGGCCGTCGCGTCGTCCATCGACGCGAACTGTGCGTAGAAGCCGGCCCGCGCGGCCACCAACTCGAAGAAGCGCTCGGTGTACCAACGTTCGATGTCGGCCTCGTCGGCATCGACGTAGATCGAGAGATCGACCACGTGAGCGAGACCCAACGTGTGGAGCCCTTCGATCACGAGCACGTGCGGCATCGGGACCACCACGGTGTCCGGAAGCACGTCGTAGGTGTCGTGCGAGTACACCGGCACATGGAGCTCGCGGCGACCGTCGCGCACCGCGTCGACGAACGAAGCCAGCGCGTCGCGGTCGTACGACTCGGGGAAGCCCTTGCGCATCGTGAGGCCACGCTCGTCGAGCACACGATTCGAGAAGAGGAAGCCGTCGGTCGACACGACCGCCGTGTCCAACGCCCCGGGTGGCGCTTCGAGGAGCTGCGCGAGCATGGCCGCAGTGGTGCTCTTCCCCACCGCGACGGAACCGTCGATCGACAGCACGAACGCGCCCGGGTGCTGACGAGGCGCGCGATCGCGGTCGCGTATGAGATCGGCAACGCCGCGCAGCGCCGGGTCGGGCGTGATCACCCACCAAAAGCTAGTGAGGCGGTCTCAGGCGGTGACGCGGCACCACGATTTGCGTGTTCGGTACCGTGGCGTCTCATGGTGTCGTGGAGAGCGTTCGAGCAGGCGGAGCCCGATCTCGCGGCGAAGGTGCGGAGATTGTTCGAGGCCGGCCGTCACAAGACGATCGCCACGCTGCGCGCCGACGGGTCGCCGCGCATCTCAGGCAACGAGTGCGAGTTCACCGACTGCGATCTGACGTTCGGGTCGATGACCGCCGCTCGCAAG
>JBEVLJ010000130.1:0-2921 GCA_040509195.1 Acidimicrobiia bacterium | reverse complement strand
CCTGGTCGAAGCCGCGATGGCGCTCGACGTCGGTGGCCGTCACGAGGAAGCACGCGCCGCGTACGAGTGGCTCTGCGGCAGGCAGCGCGCCGACGGCAGCTGGCACGCGTACTACCTCGGCAACGACGTCGAGGACCCGACGCTCGACACCAACGTCACCTGCTACATCGCGACGGGTGCATGGCACCACTACCTCAGCACCGACGACGCCGCGTACCTCCGTCACCAGTGGCCGGTCGTCGAAGCCGCGATCGACTACGCACTCGGTCACCAACGCGAGACGGGTGAGATCGCGTGGCGCGGCGACGATCCCGCCGACGGCGCGCTCCTCACCGGCTCGTCGAGCATCCACTTGTCGTTGAAGTGCGCGATCGCGATCGCAGAACGTCTCGATCACGAACGTCCCGACTGGGAGCTGTCCCTCGGCGCGCTCTGCGTTGCCATCGCACACCGTCCCGACCGGTTCCTCGACAAGGACCGCTGGGCGATGGACTGGTACTACCCCATCCTCGGCGGCGTGTTGCGCGGCCATCCCGCGCAGGCGCGCGTCGTGAGCGGATGGCCGAAGTTCGTGGTGGAGTCGCGCGGCGTGCGCTGCGTGTCGGATCGTCCGTGGATCACCGCCGCCGAGACGTGCGAGTTCGTGATGGCACTCGACGCGATCGGCAACGACGAGCACGCGCGCATGCTGTTCGAGTCGGTGCAGTTCCTCCGCTCGGAAACCGGCGGCTACTGGACCGGAGCCAACTTCGACGATGACCAGTTCCAGCTCGAAGGCGAGCACTATCCCGAAGAGCAACCCACCTGGAACTCCGCGGCAGTCGTGCTCGCGGCCGACGCGCTGTGCGGCGAAGGTCCTCGCGCCGGCCTGTTCCGCGGCGAGCATCTCCCGGGAGGCCTCACGGCCATCGAGCTCCTCGCGGCCGGCGTCGAGATCGAACGCGAACGTGAGATGCGTTCCACGGAACGAATTTCGCAGCGACCTGTCAGACGCGAGTGAGGACGCGCAGGCTGCCGGTGGTCGACGTGGGCTCGAAGTCGCAGGACGCGACGGCGTGCTTCCACACCTCGAACGGCGCCTGCCCACCGTCGGCGGGGTCTTCGAACACGTCGTGGAACACGAGGCGGCCGCCGGGCACCACGAAGCGGGCCCAGCCTTCGTAGTCCGCACGTGCGACGTCGTACGCGTGCCCACCGTCGATGAACACGAGCCCGAGCGGTGTCGCCCAGTTCGCCGCCACCACGGGTGAGCTCGCGATGACCGCGACGACGGCATCTTCGAGGCCCGCGTTCTCGATCGTGCGCCGGAAGAACGGCAACGTGTCCATCCGGCCGGTGCGCGGGTCGACCAGTCGGTCGTCGTGGTGCTCCCAGCCCGCCTGGTTCTCTTCGGAGCCTCGGTGGTGGTCGACGGTGTAGAGCACGGTGCCGGTCACACGCGCCGCGGCGCCCAGGTAGATCGCCGATTTGCCGCAGTAGGTGCCGATCTCGAGCAGCGGGCCCAGACGTCCGGACGCGAGACCGGCCTCGTGCAGCGCCAAACCCTCGTCGTCGGGCATGAAACCGACGGCCTCGCGGGCCGCGTCCAACAATTTCGGATCCACCGCCGCAGTCTCGCAGACGGCGCAATCATGGCTTCCCAGGTACCATGACGGACCCTTTCAACCCGGAGCAATCATGGATCCGCAGCCCCAAGCCCCCGATCGCAACCTGGCCATGGAGCTCGTCCGCGGCACCGAGGCCGCGGCGCTCGCGGCAGGTCGCTGGATGGGTCGTGGCGACAAGAACGCGGCCGACGGCGCGGCGGTCGACGCCATGCGTCTCGTGCTCAACACCGTCGAGATGGACGGCATCGTCGTGATCGGCGAGGGCGAGAAAGACGAAGCGCCCATGCTGTTCAACGGCGAGGAGGTGGGCGACGGCAGCCAGCCGCAAGTCGACATCGCGGTCGATCCCCTCGAGGGCACCACGCTGACCGCGCTGGGTCGCCCGAACGCGATCTCGGTGATCGGGGTGGCCGAGCGCGGCACGATGTTCGACCCGGGTCCGTGCTTCTACATGGACAAGATCGCGGTGGGCCCGGAGGCTGCGCAGGCGATCGACATCAACGCGCCGATCAAGGCCAACCTCGAAGCCGTCGCCAAGGCACTCGGCGAAGACGTCGACGACATCACCGCGGTGATCCTCGACCGTCCGCGCCACGAGCACATCATCAAGGAGTGCCGCGAGGCCGGCGCGCGCATCCGGCTCATCCAGGACGGCGACGTCGCGGGCGTGATCTCGGCGGCGTGGCCGGCAAGCGAGGCCAACATCCTGTTCGGCGTCGGCGGCACGCCCGAAGGCGTGATCGCCGCGTGCGCACTCAAGGCGATCGGCGGCGCGATGCAGGGCAAGCTCTGGCCGCGCAACGACGAAGAGCGCGTCGCCGCGCTCGACGCGGGGTACGACCTCGACAAGGTGCTGCACACCGACGACCTCGTGTGGGGTGACGACGTGTTCTTCGCCGCCACGGGCGTGAGCGACGGCGAGTTGCTCAAGGGTGTGCGCTACTGGGGCGACGGCGCGAGCACGCAGTCGATCGTGATGCGGTCGAAGTCGGGCACCATCCGCACCATCGACGCGGTGCACAAGTGGCAGAAGCTCATGCGCTACTCGGCGCTGAAGTTCGACTGACCGAAGTTCAACCGACGTGCGACCCGGCTACGAGCTCTCCGTGCCCCGTCGCAGGAGCGGCCACGTCGACGAGAACGTCGTGGCGTAGTCGTACAGCGACCAACCGAGCGCGTCGGTCTGCTTCGCCGCCCGGAGAAATCCAGCCACGTCGGTCGAGGTCACTTCGTCGGCAACGCCCCCGACGAGATGGACCGGGGCGTCGTCGTCGCCGAGGCGCGCGCGGAGGCGGGTGACGCTCTCGTCGCTGT
>JBEVLJ010000129.1:0-5611 GCA_040509195.1 Acidimicrobiia bacterium | reverse complement strand
CGCGCACAACGCGAGGAGTTCGTCGCGCCCGACGCGCTGCTGCCGCGCTACCTGCGCCAGAGCGACGCGGAGATCAGCTGGGAGCGCGTGTGATGGCCGCGGTTCCCGAAGCCACGCCGCTCACCGTGCACGTGCAGCACATGCGTCGCCGTCATGTACGCCAGGTCGTGCGCATCGAGCAGCAGGTGTATCCGCGGCCGTGGAGCTCGTCGTTGTTCCACTCCGAGCTCGCGTTGCGCTCGACGCGGTCGTACTTCGTCGCTCGCGTCGGTCGCGACGTGGTGGGGTACTGCGGCTTGATGATGACGCTCGACGACGGTCACGTCACCACCATCGCCGTCGACCCGAAGTGGCATCGGCACAAGATCGGGACGCGGCTGATGCTCGTGTTGGCGCGCACCGCGGTCGAGCGCGGCGCAGCGAGCCTCACGCTCGAGGTGCGGATGTCGAACGAAGGCGCGAAGGAGCTGTATCGCCAGTTCGGCTTCGTGCCGGTGGGTGTGCGCAAGAACTACTACGCCGAAGTGAACGAGGACGCGCTCGTGATGTGGTCCTACGAAGTGGATCAGCCCGAGTACGTCACGTTGCTCGACTCGATCGAGCGCACCATCCCCGGCGAGACGGTCGCCGACCTGTGAGAATTCTTGGGATCGAGACGTCGTGCGACGAGACTGCGGCCGCGGTGGTCGAGAACGGTCGCATTGTGCACTCGTCGGTGGTGTCGAGCCAGGTGGATCTCCACGCGCGCTTCGGTGGGGTGGTGCCCGAGATCGCGAGCCGCGCGCACGTGGAGCTGATCGGCGACGTGATCGCCGAAGCGTTGGTCGAGGCCGGCGTTGATGCGCGCGAGCTCGACGCTGTCGCGGCCTGCCATGGGCCCGGCCTCGCCGGCGCGTTGCTCGTGGGGGTGAGCGCGGCGAAGGCAATCTCGCTTGCCACCGGCGTGCCGTACATCGGCGTGAACCATCTGGAAGCGCACTTGTACGCGGCGTGGCTCGAGGAGCCGGAGCTCGAACCGCCGCTTGCGGTGCTGATCGTGTCGGGTGGTCACACGATGGTCGTCGTGATGGAAGACCATGGTCGTTACCGCGTCGTGGGGGAGACGGTCGACGACGCCGCCGGCGAAGCGTTCGACAAGGTCGCGCGCTTCCTCGGCCTCGGCTATCCGGGCGGTCCCGCGATCGATCGTCTGGCGCGCACCGGCAACGCCGCGGCGATCCCGTTCCCGCGCGCGATGCGCGGCGAGCCCGACTTCTCGTTCGCCGGCTTGAAGACCGCGGTCGTCAACCACGTGCGTCGCAACGAAGACGTCGCGATCGCGGATGTCGCGGCGTCGTTCCAGGAGGCGGTGGTCGACCAGCTCGTGGCGAAGCTCGAAGCTGCCGCGGACGCCGCCGACGCCCCCACGCTCGTGCTCGGCGGGGGGGTGGCTGCGAACTCGCGTCTGCGGGAGCGCGTCACCGAGCTCGCCGACGCCACGAGCCGTCGTGCCTTCCTCCCGCCACTCGAGCTGTGCACCGACAACGGGGCGATGATCGCGGCCGCCGCGTGGTGGCAGTACCAGGCCAGCGGCCCCAGCGCCCTCGACGACGGCACCGACCCCAACCTCCGCCTCTCGTAGCCATGCCGAGGGCGTCAGCTTGCCGATCTGGGAGGCGGCTGGTACCGTTTAGCACTCGTGCATGGCGAGTGCTAATGCCGCACCCCAGCACAGGAAGTTCTCGTTCCATCCGTCTCATCGCTGCCGCCGGTCGGTGGCTCGACGTCCAGGAGGCACCATCCATGAACCTGCAACCGCTCGAGGACCGCATCGTCGTTCGGCCCAGCGAGGCCGAGGAGACCACGGTCAGCGGCCTCGTGATCCCCGACACCGCCAAGGAGAAGCCCCAGCAGGGTGAAGTCCTCGCGGTGGGCCCGGGCCGTCGCTCCGAGCAGAGCGGCGACCTCATCCCGGTCGACGTGAGCACGGGCGATGTGGTGCTCTACTCGAAGTACGGCGGCACGGAGATCTCCGTCGACGGCGAAGACCTTCTCGTGCTCTCGAGCCGCGACGTGCTCGCGAAGCTCGCCGGGAAGAAGAAGTAGCACGACTCGAGGACACGGATCCGGTCTGGATCTTCGGATCGTGAGCCCGACGGGGGCCCGGGGTGGGCGTCAGCACATCCCGAGGCCCCCGAACTTCGTCCTGGGGCAGGACGCGCCGTGGGCCGACCTCGACCCGAATGAACGACGGTTTCCCCTTGCCCTCGTGCGCGCGCGACTCGAAGCACTGCGCGACCCCGATCGCACGCAGGTCGCGAGCGGTGCCCTCGTCGAGGATCTGCGCCCGTCGTCGGTGCTGATCCCACTCTTCGAGGAACACGGCGAGGCCCGCGTCGTGCTCACTCGCCGGCCCGACCATCTGCCGACCCACCAGGGTCAGGTCGCGTTCCCCGGCGGCAAGTTCGAGCCGAACGTGGACCGCGACGCGCGCGACACCGCCTTGCGCGAAGCCGACGAAGAGATCGGCCTCCCGCGTGACGCCGTCGAGATCGTCGCCGAGCTCGACCATCTCCCGAGCGTCGGCGGCCCGTTCACGATCGCCCCGTTCGTCGGACTGCTCACCGGTCGCCCCACGCTCGCACCGTCGCCCGACGAGGTCGACCGCGTGTTCGACGTGGCACTGACCGATCTCACCGAGCCCGGCGTGCATCACCTGGAGATCTGGGAATTCGAGTGGGGTCCGCACCCGGGTCCCTTCTTCGCGATCGCCGACGAGACGATCTGGGGCGCGACCGCGCGCATGCTCACGTCGCTGCTCACGATCCTCCTCGGCGCGCCGACGAGCTCGCCGGCGAATTTGGAGACGGAGTCGCCCGAGAACCGCTTCCCGGCCTGACCTCGCGGGAGCTCCCGCAGTAGGATTGCCCTTTCCGGAGGAGGTGCTCGGTGGAAGTCGAGATCGGCATCGGCAAGTCCGGTCGGCGGGCCTATGGGTTCGACGACATCGCGATCGTCCCGAGTCGGCGGACGCGCGACCCGGAAGACGTCGACATCTCCTGGGACCTCGACGCGTTCCAGTTCGGCATGCCGGTGATCGGTGCCGCGATGGACGGCGTGATGTCGCCCGCGATCGCGATTCAGATGGGCAACGCCGGGGGCCTCGGGTGCCTGAACCTGGAAGGCATCTGGACGCGCTATGAAGACCCCGACGTGCTGCTCGAAGAGATCGCCGAGCTCCCGCCCGACAAGGCGACGCGTCGCATGCAAGAGATCTACATGGAGCCGATTCGCGAAGAGCTCATCGGGCAGCGCATCCGTGAGATCAAGGACGCCGGCATCACCGCCTGCGCGTCGCTCACGCCGCAGCGCGTCGAGCAGTACGCGAAGCACGTGCTCGAAGCCGAGCTCGACCTCCTCGTGATCCAGGGCACCGTCGTGTCGGCGGAGCACGTGTCGAAGTCGGTGGAGCCGCTCAACCTCAAGCGCTTCATCCGTGATTTCGAGATCCCCGTGATCGTCGGAGGCTGCGCGTCGTACTCCACCGCGCTGCACCTCATGCGCACCGGCGCCGTCGCCGTGCTCGTGGGTGTCGGTCCGGGTCACGCGTGCACCACGCGTGGTGTGCTCGGTATCGGCGTGCCGCAAGCCACTGCCATCGCCGACGCCGCGGGCGCGCGCATCCGCCACCTCGACGAGACCGGCGTGTACGTGCACGTGATCGCCGACGGCGGCATGCGCACCGGTGGCGACATCGCGAAGGCGATCGCCTGTGGCGCCGACGCGGTGATGATCGGTTCGCCGCTCGCCTCGGCGTACGAGTCACCCGGCCGCGGCTACCACTGGGGCATGGCCACCTTCCACCCCACGCTCCCTCGTGGTGCGCGGGTGAACGCGGGAATGAAGGCCACGCTCGAGGAGATCCTCACCGGTCCCGCGCACGAGAACGACGGCACGCTCAACCTCTTCGGCGCCTTGCGCACGTCGATGGCCACCACCGGCTACGAGACGATCAAGGAATTCCAGAAGGCCGAGGTGATGGTCGCCCCGTCGCTGCAGACCGAAGGCAAGACCCTGCAGCGCGCCCAGGGCGTGGGCATGGGGCGGTGAGCGGGAGCTCTACCTCCCGCCGCACTTGAGCATGTCGCCGTGAGCCACGATCTCGTTCTCGTCGTCGACTTCGGCGCTCAGTACGCACAGCTGATCGCCCGCCGCGTGCGCGAAGCGCACGTGTACTCGGAGATCGTGCCGCGCTCCATGCCGATCGACGAGATGCTGGCGCGCGAGCCGAAGGGCATCATCTTCTCGGGTGGTCCGGCATCGGTGCACGTGGACGGCGCGCCGAGCATCGACGCCGCGATCTACGACGCGGGCGTGCCGCTCCTCGGCATCTGTTACGGCGCGCAGCTCGTCGCGCAGCAGCTCGGCGGCAACGTGCGCGAGACGGGCGGCGGTGAGTACGGGCGCACTGCGCTCGACCGCGTCGCCGACGTGTCGTCGGTGATCCTGGCCGACGGCCCTGCGCAGCAGAACGTGTGGATGAGCCACGGCGACGCGATCGACTCATTGCCCGACGGCTTCGTCGTGACCGCGTCGTCGCCCGGCGCGCCGATGGCGGCGTTCGAACACCGCGAGCGCGCCGTGTACGGCGTGCAGTTCCACCCCGAGGTCGCGCACACCGACCATGGCCAAGACATGCTCAAGGCGTTCCTGTACGACGTGTGCGATTGCCGACCGACGTGGACGAACTCGTCGATCATCGAGCAATCGGTCAGTGAGATCCGCGCGCAGGTCGGTGATGAGCACGTGATCTGCGGGTTGTCCGGCGGTGTCGACTCCGCGGTCGCCGCCGCACTGGTGCACAAGGCAATCGGCGACCAGCTCACGTGCGTCTTCGTCGACACGGGCCTCATGCGCTTGAACGAGGGCGAGCAGGTCGAGGAGACGTTCCGACGCGACTTCCACGTCGACCTCGTGCACGTGAAGGCCGCTGACCGCTTCATGAGCGCGCTCGACGACGTGATCGATCCCGAGCGCAAGCGCAAGATCATCGGCGAGCTCTTCATCCGCGTGTTCGAAGAAGCCGCGCGCGATCTTGCCGACTCGAACGCCGAACACGGCGGCAAGGATCCGCGCTTCCTCGTGCAGGGCACCTTGTATCCCGACATCGTCGAGTCGGGCGGCGGCGACAACGCCAACATCAAGAGCCACCACAACGTGGGTGGCTTGCCCGACGACATGAACTTCGAGCTCGTCGAGCCGCTGCGCCACCTCTTCAAAGACGAAGTGCGCGCGGTCGGCGAGGAGCTCGGCCTGCCCGAAGACATCGTGTGGCGTCAACCGTTCCCGGGGCCAGGACTCGCCGTGCGGATCGTCGGCACCATCACGCAGGAGCGCGTCGACATCCTGCGCGCGGCCGACGCGGTCGTCGTCGACGAGATCCGCAAGGCCGGGCTGTACCGGGAGATCTGGCAGAGCTTCGCCGTGCTGCCTGCGGTGCGCACCGTCGGCGTGATGGGCGACGGGCGCACCTACGAGTACCCCATCGTGATCCGCGCGGTCACCTCCGACGACGCGATGACCGCCGACTGGGCTCGCATCCCGCACGACGTGCTGGAGCGCATGGCCTCTC
>JBEVLJ010000128.1:0-7215 GCA_040509195.1 Acidimicrobiia bacterium | reverse complement strand
GTGCGGGCAAGGCTAGAGGGACGGCGCGACCGAGAGCTCCGCACCACGGGCGACCCAGGGTTATCCACAGGACTGAGTGGAAATCCCGTGGACACGTGGTGGAGAAGTGCGGTCCGATGTGGAAGAATCCGGTTCGGATCCGTCCCGAGGAGATCGTTGGGGCGCCGCAGCGTGCACTGGTGGCAGGCGTGCGGCCTTCTCTACGCCCGATCCCTCGGGACGGTTCCGCGCCCAGCGCCGCTTCATGATCGGTCGGAGCGCGCCGATGAAAGATCGTGCACCGGCGTCGATCGACTCATCGCGGCCTCGTGCCGGCCGCGGTCGTCGGGCTGGTCCTCACGCTGACGAGCGCTGCACTCGTCAGCCCGGCGGCCGCGCAGCAGACGTCGACCTCCTCCTCCACGTCCCCGCCGCCGACGTCGACGACGGCTCCCGCGTCGACGCCCGACCCGGCCGTCTTCCGCGATCTCGCCAACCAGGTGGCGCGCAACGAGAAGCAGCTCGCAGACCTCACGGACCAACTCGACCAGGTGACCGCGAAGCTGGCACAGCTCACCACCGAGCTCGCCACCACGCAGCAGCGGCTCGACGAGACGCGCGCGGAGCTCGACCGGATGCGTCAAGTGGTGCGTTCGCGTGCGGCGTTCATGTACACGCACGCCAGCTCGTCGGCGGAGTCAGTGGTCGACATCGAACACGTCGAAGACATCAGCTCGGGCAAGAAGTACACCGAGTCGGCCACGCGCAGCGACACCGGAAGGATCGACCGGCTCAAGCTCCTCGCCGATCAACTCGAGCAGCACCGTCGAGAAGTCGACGCCGCGCGCAACGACGCGCAGAACGACCACGACAGGATCCAGAACGCGAAGACGGCGCTCGAGACGCAGCTCGCGAAACAGAAGAAGGCGCTCGACGAAGCCGGCGCGATCACCGTGATGGGCGACGCCACCGTCACCGCCGAGACGATGGCGTCGTGGTTCAACTCGCGTGGTGTGCGCTACCGCCTGATGGGCAACACCACGATGACCGACCTCGCGCAGATGTACCTCGAAGAAGGCGCGGCCGAGCACGTGCGGCCAGAGCTCGCGTTCGTGCAAGCCGTGCTCGAGACCGGGTCGTTCGGCAATGCCACCGACAACAACTTCGCCGGCATCGGTGCCTGCGACAGCTGCACCGGTCAGATCCCGTTCGCCACACCGCGCGACGGCGTGCGCGGCCAGATCCAGATGCTGCGCAACTACGCCGACCCCACGTCGCGCGCCGCGAACCTGAAGAATCCACCGTCGGCGCCCATCTACGGGTCCGATCCGTTCGGCGCCGCCAATGCCTACGACACGTTCTTCGCCAAGGGCCGGGTGCCGACCTGGAACCTGATGGGCAACGGCAACTGGGCGACCGACCCGGGCTACGCGCCAAAGGTGCTCACGCTGTACTTCCAGCTTCTGGCGTACGCGACCCGTCAGCCCTGAGGCCGGCCCTCGCGTCAC
Source organism: Acidimicrobiia bacterium (assembly GCA_040509195.1). Taxonomy (GTDB): domain Bacteria; phylum Actinomycetota; class Acidimicrobiia; order IMCC26256; family DASPTH01; genus DASUMF01. The sequence goes on along the minus strand of JBEVLJ010000128.1, from coordinate 5,728 downwards.
CACTGCTGCGTGAAGCACCGATCGTCGATCGACCCGAGCACGAGGTCGCGGTACATGCCGCCGATCATGTGACGACACTGCTCCGACCACGCGAGTGCTTCTGGCGCGGCGATCCGGCGCATCATCTGCGTGTAACCACCTTCGTACACGCGATACTCGGCCCACGCGCCGGGGTAGTCCTTGCCACACGCGACCTCCACGATCGGAACCTCACGCGCCTGACGGCTTCGCACCACCCGGTTGGCGTGCGTGTGCCCGGCGAACACGCCCGCAATTCGCGAACGGCGATCGATCACGTCGTACAGGGCGACGGTGTCGTCGCGCGCGATCACATACGCGGGATCGACATGGAACGGTGACTCGAGCTCCCAGGGTGGATGGTGCACGAACACGAGCACTGCCACCTTCGACGACGCGGCCAGCTCGTCGAGCCACTCGATCTGATCCGCCGACAACACACCGCCGACTGCGCCTGCACGCGTGGTGTCGAGCACCGCGAGCGTGACACCGGCGAGCGGCACCGCGTACGGCGCGCCGGTGCGGGCGAGCATGTCGTCGCGGATTGCGTCGTGGTTGCCGCGCACGTGATGCATCCGCTCACCGAGTGCGCCGTACACCTCGAGGAACTCCGCGTACTCCTCAGGACGCCCAGTGTCGGTGAGATCGCCCTTCACCACGACCGCGTCAGGGTCGAGCTCGATCATCTCCGCGACCGCGGCACGACCCATCACGCGTGGATACGGCTCGTCACCCGGTGTGACGCGCAGGATCGGGCCAATCGAGTCGATGTTGGGGTTGCCGGTGCGCCCACACTCGGTTTCACCGAAGTGCACGTCGTTGGCGGTCGCGATCGTGGTCAGCAACTCGCCCGGCGGGCGAGCCAACGTGCGCACTTCCGGGGGCAGCCAACGGTCGGGGGGCGCCCCGTCGACGGTCAGCCCGTAGTTCGTGTCGGGCGCCAGGCCCGTGAGATGCGCCACGTGATGCACGCCGCGGGTGGCGACCTCGTGATCACCGACCCGCGTGGTGACCTCGGCGTCGTCGACGGTGGTGAAGGTGACCACCACTTCTTCGCATCCGACGCTCATGAGCTCCGCGTGGGCGGGCGTGCCGGCGCCAGTCACGGGGTGGCTGACATGACGCGATCGGTCAGCCGTTGGCGCGGGTGGGCAACCGACCCGACAGCCGCCAGGGACCGCGTTGCAACCCCGACCGGTGCGACCGCAGCCGCGCCGCGCGCACCCACTCGTGCAGGGTGTCATCGCGGTCGTCGTCGACGCCCACCGCGCGCGCTTGCCACGCGCCGATCGCGGCAACGATCGCGGCCACTTCCTCCGGCGTCGCGTCGGGTGAGATCGATCGAAGGTGCACCACCGGAACTAGAGAGGCACGTTGCCGTGCTTGCGCGACGGCAACTGCTCCTTCTTGGTGCGCAACATCTCGAGGCTGCGCACGAGTACCCGGCGAGTTTCGCGCGGGTCGATGACGTCGTCGACGTAGCCGCGCTCGGCTGCCACGTAGGGATTTGCGAAGCGCTCCTCGTACTCGGCGATGAGCTCGACGCGCCGCGCCTCTTGATCGCTGGCCGACTCGATCTCCTTGCGGTGGATCAGGTTCACCGCGCCCGGCGCGCCCATCACTGCGATCTCCGCCGACGGCCACGCGAACGCGAGATCGGCGCCGATCCCCTTGGAGTTCATGACCACGTACGCGCCGCCGTAGGCCTTGCGGGTGACGACCTGCACGCGCGGCACGGTGGCTTCGCAGTACGCGTAGAGCAACTTCGCCCCGTGGCGGATGACGCCTCCGTACTCCTGGTCGGTGCCGGGCAGGAACCCGGGGACGTCGACGAACGTGACGAGCGGAACGTTGAACGCGTCGCAGGTGCGCACGAAGCGCGCCGCCTTCTCCGAGGCGTCGATGTCGAGCGTGCCCGCAAGGTTGTTGGGCTGGTTGCCCACGATCCCGACCACGTGACCGTCGATGCGCGCGAAACCGCAGACGACGTTCATCGCCCACAGGGCGTTCACCTCGAGGAAGTCGCCGTCGTCGACGATCTGTGCGATGACCTTCTTCATGTCGTACGGCTGGTTCGGCGATGCAGGGATGAGATCGACAATCGAGTCGCACATGCGGTCCGGGTCGTCGTCGGACTCGAAGTACGGCGGGTCCTCGAGGTTGTTCGCCGGAAGGAACGACAGCAGGTAGCGCACCTGCGCGAGCGCCGTCGGTTCGTCGTCGTACACGAACGCGGCCACCCCCGACTTCGACGCGTGCGTGACCGCGCCGCCGAGCTCCTCTTGCGTGACGTCTTCGCCGGTGACGGTCTTCACGACGTCGGGCCCGGTGATGAACATGTGCGACGTTCCCTTGACCATCACCACGAAGTCGGTGAGCGCCGGCGAGTACACCGCGCCACCCGCGCACGGACCGAGGATCACGCTGATCTGCGGGATCACGCCCGACGCCTTCACGTTGCGCCGGAAGATGCCGCCATACGCGTCGAGCGCCACCACGCCTTCTTGGATGCGGGCGCCCGCGCCGTCGTTCAGGCCGATCATCGGTGCGCCGACCGACTCCGCGAGGTCCATGACCTTGTGGATCTTCTCGGCGAACACCTCGCCGAGCGCGCCACCGAACACGGTGAAGTCTTGGCTGAACAGGAACACTTTGCGGCCGTCGACGGTGCCCCACCCGGTGATCACACCGTCGGTCAGCGGGCGGGTGGCCTCGATGCCGAAGCCGTGCGTGCGGTGCCGAGCCAGCATGTCGAGCTCGACGAACGAGCCCGGGTCGAGCAGCAGGTCGATGCGCTCGCGCGCCGTGAGCTTGCCGCGCTGGTGTTGACGCTCGACGGCCGCGGGGCTTCCAGCGTGGAGCGCTTCCTCGCGCAGCTCGGCGAGGCGCACCAAGCGCTCCTCGATCGGGTGCGGCGTGGCCGGAGCGGCCGGAGCCTCGTCGCCGTGCAACGCCTCAGCTTCGACGCTGCTCTGCAGGTCTTCCTCTTCAGCTGCCATCGCCGCCGAGGTTACCGGGGCCATCCCAGCAGTGCTGTGTCGAGTCAATGTCGAAGGGTGACGAGTCAGGCACTCGTGATCACGTCGACCAGTCTGATTTCGACGGCTACTCCTCGACGAGCTCGACGAGGGTGCCGAACGCTCCCTTGGGGTGCACGAAGGCAACGGTCGTGCCACGGCTGCCGGGGCGCGGCGCCTCGTCGATCACCCGGCCGCCCTCGGCCTTCACCCGGTCGAGCGCGGCTGCGCACGAGTCGACCCGGTATCCGATGTGGTGGAGCCCTTCACCCTTGTCGGCGAGGTACTTGGCGACTGGCGAGTCGTCACGCGTGGGGGTGAGGAGCTGCACGTAGGAGTCGGCGACGCGCAGCAACGCCTCTTCCACGCCGTCGCGCTCGACCACCTCGCGGTGCTCGACCTCCACCCCGTACGTGGCGCGGTAGTACTCGACTGCCGCGTCGAGGTCGTTGACGGCGATGGCGACGTGGTCGATCTCGGTGAGCATGCTCGCGATGCTAGGACCCCGCTCCGTGCTGCGAAACGAGCCGCGGCGTGCGGCGGAACAACGTGATGCGGTCGAGCAGCTCGGCCCGCCGCTCGGGATCGGTGACGCCGAGTCCCTCTTCGGGGGACAGCACCAACACGCCGAGCTTCCCTTCGTGGAGGTTGTGGTGCACCTGGTGCACCGCGTCGGCCACGTCTTCGAAGGAGAACACGTCGGACATCACCGGCTGGACCTTGCCTTCGCACACCAAGCGGTTCGCTTCCCACGCCTCGCGGTAGTTCGCGAAGTGGCAGCCCTGCAGGCGCTTCTGGTGCATCCAGAGGTAGCGGTTGTCGTACTCGAGCATGAAGCCGGTGGTCGCCGCGCACGTGACGATGGTGCCGCCGCGCGCGCACACGAACACCGACGCGCCCATCGTGGAGCGTCCGGGGTGTTCGAACACGATCTCGGGATCGACGCCTGCGAGCGAACGGATGCGCTTGCCGAACCGCTTCCACTCCTCGGGGTCTTGCGTGTTGTCGTCGCGCCAGAAGTTGAACCCCTCTTCCGCCCGATCGATCACGTGCTCGACGCCGAGCCCGCGCACCAACTCGGCGCGCGTGGAATTCGACACCACGGCGATAGGGACGCCGCCGCCGTTGAGCACGTACTGACACGCGTACGCACCGACACCACCGCTCGCACCCCAGATCAACACGGACTGGCCTTGGGTCATCCGCGCGCCGTTGGGGCTCACCAACATTCGATAGCTCGTGGAGTTGGTGAGCGCGTTGACCGCGGCTTCTTCCCATGTGAGGTGCGCGGGTTTCGGCATCAGCTGATTGGCCTTCACCACTGCAAGCTCGCCGAGTCCCCCGAAATTGGTCTCGTAGCCCCAGATGCGTTGGTTGTTGGCGAGCATCGAGTCGTCGTGTGCCGACGGATCCTGGTCGTCGACGTGATTGCAGTGCACGGTGACCGCCGCGCCCGGTCGCCACATGCGCACTGCCGACCCGACTCGCACCACCACACCCGCGGCATCGCTGCCCACCACGTGGAACGGCTGATCGTGACGCGAGCCCCACATGCTCTCGCGCCCGAGGCGCGACAGGAACCCAAACGTGGACACCGGCTCGAAGATCGATGTCCACACGGTGTTGAAGTTGATCGACGATGCCATGACCGCGACCAGTGCTTCGTCGGGCGCGAGCTCGGGGAGCTCGACCTCGTCGATGTGCAACGACTTCCGCGGGTCCTTCTCCGACGACGGGAGGCCGACGAACATCTCCTGCTCGTCGGCGCGCACCCCAGCACCGCGAAACGTGGTCGGCAGCGGGAGACCGAGCAGCGTCGCACCGAGCTCGGCGGGGGACGCGTCGGACAGGATGGCGGAGCGGATGGCGTCGACTTCGGCGGTCACAACCGGAGAAGATAGCCCTTCGACGTCGTAAACTTCTTCAGAAGTGCCCGCCAGCTCCGTCTCTGGAGGTTGTTCGATGCCCGGTTCGGTGATCGTCTCGAGTGCCCGCACTCCCATCGGCAAGCTTGCGGGGGCGTTCGCCTCGTTGGCCGCCACCGACCTCGGCGGTCACGCCATCGCCGCCGCGTTGTCGCGCGCAGGCGTCACCGGCGACCAGGTCGACTACGTGATCATGGGCCAGGTGCTCCAGGCCGGCGCGGGCCAGATCCCCGCCCGCCAAGCCGCCGCCAAGGCCGGCATCCCGCTGACCGTTCCCGCGCTGACCATCAACAAGGTCTGCCTCTCGGGCCTCAACTCCATCGCGATGGCCGACCAGCTGATCCGTGCCGGCGAGGTCGAGATCGTCGTCGCCGGCGGCATGGAGTCCATGACCAACGCCCCGCACCTGCTGCCCAAGTCGCGCGAGGGCTTCAAGTTCGGCGACGTGTCGCTCGTCGACTCGATGGCCTACGACGCGCTGTGGGACCAGGCGACCGCGCAGGCGATGGGCATGCTCACCGAGCAGTGCAACGCGGCCGCCGACAACCTGACCCGCGAGGAGCAGGACGCGTTCGCCGCCCGCTCCCACCAGCGCGCCGCCGAGGCCTGGAAGAACGGCGTCTTCGACGACGAGGTCGTCCCGGTCGAGATCCCGCAGCGCAAGGGCGACCCGATCGTCTTCGACACCGACGAGGGCGTCCGCGGCGACACCACCACCGAGTCCCTCGGCCGGCTGCGGCCCGCGTTCTCGAAGAACGGCACGATCAC
>JBEVLJ010000127.1:0-6995 GCA_040509195.1 Acidimicrobiia bacterium | reverse complement strand
CCGACGAAGGCGCGCCCGCAGTCCCGCCGCTCACGTTGTCGTTGGCCGAGCAAGTGCTCGACTTCCCGCGCCATCTCGGCATCCACTCGGGCGGCATGGTGATGGCCGACCGTCCGCTGGTGGAGTTCTGCCCGGTCGAGTGGGCGCGCATGGAGAACCGCTCGGTGCTGCAGTGGGACAAGGACGACTGCGCGTCGGCCGGCCTGGTGAAGTTCGACCTGCTCGGCCTCGGGATGCTCACGATGCTGCACCTCGCCGTCGATCTCGTGCGCGAGCACGAAGGCATCGAGATCGATCTGGCCACCATCCCGCAGGAGCCCGAGGTGTACGCGCTGCTCTGCGCGGCAGACACGATCGGTGTGTTCCAGGTGGAGAGCCGCGCGCAGATGGCCACGTTGCCGCGGCTGCGCCCCGAGTGCTTCTACGACCTGGTGGTGGAAGTGGCGCTCATCCGCCCCGGGCCGATCCAAGGCGGATCGGTGCATCCGTACCTGCGGCGGCGCAACGGCCAGGAGCCGGTCACGTATCCGCACCCGTTGCTCGAGCCGTGTTTGAAGAAGACGCTCGGCGTGCCCCTGTTTCAGGAGCAGCTCATGCAGATGGCCATCGACGTGGCCGGGTTCACGGCGGGGGAGTCCGACAAGTTGCGACAGGCGATGGGATCGAAGCGATCACGCGCGCGCATGGCCGCGATGCGCGAGCGGTTGCTCGCGGGCATGGCCGAGCGCGGCATCACCGGTGACGTCGCGGAGGAGATCGCGAAGAAGCTCGAAGCCTTTGCCGACTTCGGCTTCCCCGAGAGCCACTCGGTGAGCTTCGCCTACCTCGTGTACTCGAGCTCGTGGATCAAGCTGCACCATCCGGCGGAGTTCGCGTGCGCGTTGCTCAACGCGCAGCCGATGGGGTTCTACTCACCGCACACCATCGTGCGCGACGCAGTGCGTCACGGAGTGGAGACGCTGGGCCCGTGCGTTGCTGCGTCGCGTCGTGACTGCACCTTGGAGCCGCGGTCGGAGGCCGCCGGTCCGGTGGGTCGCCCGAAAGCGGGATGGCATGCCGATCCGTCGATCCACGCGGTACGCGTTGGGTTGCGATACGTGCGCGGACTGTCGAGTGCGTTGCTCGACCGCATCGACGAGGCGCGCGCCGATCACGCGTTCACCGACCTCGAAGACTTCACCCGGCGTACCGGCGCGCCGTCCGATGCGCTCGAAGCGCTCGCCACCGCGGGCGCGTTCGCCTGCTTCGACCAGTCACGACGTGGCGCGCTGTGGGCCGCGGGTGCGTTGCGTGATGCGCGCCCGGGCACATTGCCCGGGTTGGTGGTCGGCGCGGACGCGCCGATGTTGCCAGGAATGACCGAGACCGAGGAGACCGCCGCCGACCTGTGGGCCACCGGCATGTCGACCGCGCGTCACCCCACCGAGTTGGTGCGCGAGCGACTCGCGGCGCGCGGCATCGTGACGGCGGGGGAGTTGCGGGAGCTGCCCGACCGCACGGTGGTCGAGGTGGCCGGGGTCGTCACCCATCGTCAGCAACCGCAGACGTCGAAGGGCGTGGTCTTCCTCAACCTCGAGGACGAGACCGGCCTCGTCAACGTGATCTGCACTCCCGACGTGTGGAAGCGCTTCCGGCGAGTGGCCCGCACTGCGCCTGCGTTGGAGGTGCGTGGAGTGCTCGAACGTCACCAAGGTGTGGTCAACGTGCTCGCCCGCCGCGTCGTCGCGCTTCCCCTCCGCCTCGACGAGCACCTCCACTCCCGCGACTTCCGCTGAGTGCACGAGCACGTGTCATTTGAGGTACCTCGGTGGTGCCCGCCAGTTCATTGCCCCGTCAGCGACACCTGGTGTTCGTCGAAGGACAATGAATCACGCGAGTTCGCCTTCCATCGTCGCTCGCGCACGGCGTCGGGACGCTCCCGACGCCCGATGACTGTCTCGAACGTGTGCGTGCTGCGCTGAGGCAACGCCCCAGGCTCGACACATCGCCTGGGTGAGGCGGGTACCCTGGGACGCCGCCGTGGAGCCGATCCGCGACGAGAACGAGACCGACGAGCAGAGATGAAGTCAGAACCCCCGAGTCCCCATGGTGCGATCGTGGCGAGCCGTTGTTGCGCGCCTGCGCGCGCTGTTGCGCTCGGATCCCGTCGGGGTCCGCGCCGGGTTCGTCGCGCTCCTCATCAGCTCGGGCGGTGACCTCCTCGCCGGGCTGACCCTCGGTGCCATCACCGGCACGCTCGAAAGTCTGCCGGGTCTGCTCGTGCTCGTGCCCGCCGCGATCGGTATGCGCGGCAACGTGTTCGGCGCGTTGGGGAGTCGCCTCGGAACGTCGATCCACACCGGCACGTTCCGTTTGTCGCGCCGCATGGACACGGTGGTGGGTCAGAACCTTGCCGCGTCGATCTCGTTGTCGCTGTCGATCTCGCTGGTGCTCGCGGTGCTCGCGAAGGTGGTGTGCGTCGGCTTCGGGCTCGAGAACACCATCTCGGTGGCCGACTTCGTGGTGATCTCGGTGATCGGCGGGTTCCTCTCGTCGATCGTGGTGCTCGCGATCACGGTGGCCGTCGCGCAGCTGAGCACCCGTCGCAACTGGGACCTCGACAACGTGTCGTCGCCCATCGTCACGGCGGCGGGCGACATGGTCACGCTGCCGGCGTTGTTCCTCGCGACGTACCTCGTGGGCCTCGCATGGATCACGCCGATCATCGCGATCGCATGCGCGATCGTCGGGATCGGTGCGCTCGTCCGCAGCGTGCGGTCGCGCTACCCGATCCTGCGACGCATCGCGCGCGAGTCGGTTCCGGTGCTCGTGCTCGCCGGCACCATCGACGTGATCGCCGGCCTCACCATCGAGAAGCGCTTCGAGGCGTTCCTGCTGTACCCGGCGCTCTTGGTGCTCGTGCCGCCGTTTCTCGAAGACTCCGGTGCGCTCGGGAGCATCCTTGCTGCGCGCGTGTCCACGAAGCTCCACCTCGGCACGCTCGAGCCGCGCCGCTGGCGACTCAACGCAGTCGCTGAAGACGTGATGCTCATCTTCTTGTATGCGATTCCGGTGTTCCTGCTCCTCGGGATCACCGCCGACATCGCGTCGGCGGTCGTCGGCCTGCGCAGCCCTGGCGCATTGGAGATGATCGGCGTGTCGATGTTCGCCGGATTGATCGCCACCACGTTCGCGGTGCTCGTGGGGTTCTACGGCGCGGTCGCGTCGTATCGCCTCGGACTCGACCCCGACAACCACGCGATCCCAATCGTCACGTCGAGCCTCGACTTCCTCGGCGCGCTCGCCCTCATCCTCGCGATCGTCGCCCTGGGGCTCACATGACCGTCAACGAAGCCATGATCCGGCTCAAAGGAACGGGCGCTACTGTGGCGCAACCGGCCGAGCCGGGAGCCCTGGCCAGGAGCTGATGGCACCCGACGATCAACCCAGGAACCTCAAGGCCATGCTGTCGGAGGCGAAAGACACCTCCGAACTGATGGTCGACCTCGCCTACGCCGCGTTGTTCTTCGGCGATGCCGCGATGGCGAAGGAGGTCGAGGAGCTCCAAGAGCGCCTCGAAGACCTCGCCCACGCGATGCGTGAGGTGTGCGTGCTCGCGGCTCGTTCACCGCGCGACGCGTCCGAGATGTCGAGCGTGCTCCACGTGCTCTCGGCCATCGAGCGCATGGCCAACGCGGCCGTCGGTATTGCGCGCATCGTCACCAAACGGCTCGGCATCCCGGCCGCGTTGATTGCCGACCTTGCGGCGGCCGAGGAGATCTCACACCGAGTGCGGGTGCGCGCGAACTCGCCGCTCGCGCATCGCACTCTTGCCGACGTCGAGCTCCCCACCGAGGTGGGCATGCGCGTGGTTGCGATGCGCCGCGGCAAGGAGTGGATCATCGATCCCGACGGCGACGAGATGCTGTTGCCCGACGACGTCGTGATCCTGCGCGGTCCGCCGGAGGGCATCGCCGAGCTGCGTGAGTTGTCGGGTGCACCCGAGTGGCGTCCTCCTGGTACCGACGAAGATCCCGCGATCATCACCGACCTCGACCGCGCGGTCGACGTGCTCGTGGAGATGAAGAACGTGTCGGAGGTGGCGATCGGTCTCGCGTACTCCGCACTCTTGTTCAACGATCAGAGCCTCGCCGCGGAGGTGAGCGCGCTCGAAGACCGTCTCGACGAGATGCGTGAGCGGCTCGAGGTGTGGGTGTTGCGCGGCGCCGCGGAGCAGGTGGAACCGAGCGCGCTGCGCGGGCTGCTGCATCTCGGTGCCGCTGCCGAAGAGCTCGGTGACGCCGCACAACAGATGGTGTGGTTGGTCGAAGAGGGCGAAGAGATGCATCCGGTGCTCGCGATCGCTCTCGGTGACACCGACGAGGTGATCGTGCGCGTACCGGTGTCGCGCGGCTCGTTCTTGGAAGGACGGACCCTGTCGGAGCTGCAGCTCGAGCTCGAGACGGGTTTCTACCTTCTCGCCATCCGTCGCGCCGGTCGTTACGTGTACCGGCCCCGCGGTCCGGTTGCGCTCGCCGCCGACGATCAGCTCATCGCGATCGGCCCCGAGGAAGGCCGTGAGCGGCTGGCGGAGCTCGGCGGATTCCGGGTCCTCGAAGACGACGCCACCGGTGAGATCGCGTTGGTTCGTCTGTCCGACGGCGCGGGCTGACCCAACGCGTGGACGACAATTCGGCAACTGACGTCGCGCCCGACGCGCCGAGTACGCCCGCGGCGGTGACGCCGGACGACGGCCTCAGCACCGCAGCGGTTGCGCAACGAACGAGCGAAGGTCGCGTCAACGACACGGGGGAGCGCACCAGTCGCACCATCGGCGAGATCGTTCGCGCCAACGTGTTCACGCGGTTCAACGCGATCCTCGGCACGATGCTCGCGGTCATCCTCGTGGTCGGCCCGATCCAAGACGGCTTGTTCGGGTTCGTGCTCATCGCCAACGCGCTGATCGGCATCGTCCAAGAGGTGCGCGCCAAGCGCACGCTCGACCAACTCGCGGTGCTGAACGCACCGACTGCTCGTGTCGTGCGCGATGGCGCAGTCGCAGAAATCGCGGTCGAGACGGTCGTGCTCGACGACCTCCTCGAGTTGCGCACCGGTGATCAGATCCCATGCGACGGCCTCGTGCGCACCGCCGACGGGCTGGAGATCGACGAGTCGTTGCTCACCGGAGAGAGCGACCCGGTGGAGAAGCAGGTGGGTGACGAAGTGTTGTCGGGCAGCTTCGTGGTGGCGGGGAGTGGTCGCTTCCAGGCCACGCGCGTGGGCGGCGACGCGTATGCACGCAAGCTCGCGGCCGAAGCCCGCAAGTTCCAACTCACCAGCTCGGAGCTGATGGACGGCATCAACCTCATCCTGCGCATCATCACCTGGATCCTGATCCCGGTGTCGGCGTTGTTGTTCTGGCGCCAGCTTGCCGATCACCCGCTCGACGAGGCGCTGCGTGGAACCGTGGCGGGCGTGGTGGGCATGGTGCCCGAGGGTCTCGTGCTGCTCACGAGCATCGCGTTCGGCGTCGCGTCGCTCACGCTGGCTCGGCGCAAGGTCTTGGTGCAGGAGCTGCCCGCGGTCGAGGGGCTCGCACGCGTCGACGTGGTGTGCCTCGACAAGACGGGCACGCTCACCGAAGGCGAGATCGTGTTCGACGAGCTCGTGGTGCTCGCCGATGGATCGAACGGTGGAGATCGCGACGTGCTCGCCCGCGCCGCTCTCGGTGCGCTGGCCGACGACGAGCACCCGAATGCCACCGCCGCGGCGCTCGCGCCCGCCTTCCCCGCGCCCGCGACGTCCGACGGCTGGTCGCGGACCAAAGCGGTGGCGTTCTCTTCGGCCCGCAAATGGAGCGCCGCGTCGTTCGCCGGCCACGGCACGTGGGTGATGGGCGCGCCCGAGATGGTGCTCGACGACGCGAGCTCGCCCGCGCGCGCACAAGCCGACGAGATCGCGGCCGGCGGTCGCCGCACGCTGGTGCTCGCGCACTCCGATGTTGCGCTCGACGGCGAAGCGCGTCCGGCCGGCCTCGAGCCAGTCGCGCTGGTGATGTTCTCGGAGAAGGTCCGGCCCGACGCGGCGGAGACGCTCGCGTACTTCCACGAGCAGGGCGTCACCCTCCGGGTGATCTCGGGCGACAACCCGCGCACCGTCGCCGCGGTGGCGGCGAAGGTGGGATTGCCCGACGCGGGCGAGGGCTACGACGCCCGGCAATTGCCGGAGGATCAGGACGAGCTCGCCGCGGTGCTCGAGGAGCACGCGGTGTTCGGTCGGGTCACGCCGCACCAGAAGCGCGCGATGGTCGGCGCGCTGCAGTCGAGGGGCCACGTGGTCGCCATGACGGGCGACGGCGTGAACGACGCGCTCGCGCTCAAAGACGCCGACATTGGCGTGGCGATGGGCTCGGGCGCCGCGGCCACGCGCGCGGTCGCCCAACTCGTGTTGCTCGACGGCAAGTTCGCCGTCCTCCCCGGTGTCGTGGCCGAGGGCAGGCGCGTGATCGCCAACATCGAACGCTCCGCCAACCTGTTCGTGTCGAAGACGGCCTACGCGGTCATCATCGCGATCGCAGTGGTGATCGCCGGGTGGCGCTATCCGTTCCTCCCGCGTCACCTCACCATCGTGAGCACGTTCACGATCGGCATCCCGGGCTTCTTCCTCGCCCTCGCGCCGAACAGCCGGCGCTACATCCCCGGCTTCATCCTGCGCGTGTTGCGCTTCACCATCCCAGCTGGAACGGTCGCGGCCGCCGCCGCACTCGTCGCGTACTGGCTGGCGCGCTATGCGAACGACCTGTCGGTGGTCGAGTCACGCACGACGGCTGCTCTGGTGCTGAGCGCGGTCGGGCTGTGGATCCTCGTGCTCCAAGCGCGACCGTTCAATTGGTGGAAGACGGTGCTCGTCGCGTCGATGGTCGGGTCGATCGCTGTGATCGTCACGGTGGCGGCGCTGCGCGACTTCTACGCCTTGCAGCTCCCGCCGTCGAAGGTGGGGCTCGAAGCGGCGCTCGT
>JBEVLJ010000126.1:0-9878 GCA_040509195.1 Acidimicrobiia bacterium | reverse complement strand
GTGTTCTTCGAAGAGACCGCGCCCGACGGCTCACCGGGGCGCGGCTTCATGGTGAACGAGGTGAACACCATTCCCGGTTTCACGCCGATCTCGATGTACCCGCGCCTGTGGGGCGAGTCGGGCATCCCGTACTCCGAGCTGCTGGACCGCCTCATCACCCTCGCCATCGACCGCCACGCGAGACGCGCCCGCCGCGCGGGCCGCCAGCGCTAGAGATTCACGATGGGGCAGGTGAAGGTGCGGGTGATGCCGTCGACCTTCTGCACCTCGCTCAGCACGAGCTTGCCGAGGTCGTCGAGCGTGGACGACTCCGCCTTCACGATCACGTCGTAGGGACCGGCGACGTTGTCGGCCGCGATGACACCGGAGATCCCCCGCGCCGCGCTCGCGACGCGTTCCGCTTGCCCGACCTCGGTCTGGATGAGCACGTACGCAGTCACCGTCATAGAGCAGACGGTACGCCGATGTGGACCGACACGCCAGCGCGTGTCACCCCAAGCGCTGCTCCAGCGCGGCGAGCTCGTCGCGCAGTCCGTCGGGCATGCGCTCACCGAACTCGTCGAAGTAGGCACGGATGCCCGGGAGCTCGGCGCGCCACTCGTCGACGTCGACGTCGAGTGCTGCGGCGAGCTGGTCGGCCGAGATGTCGAGGCCCTCGGTGTTGAGGTCGTCGGCGGTCGGGACGGTGCCGATCGGCGTGACGGTGCCGTCGGCCTCGCCGTCGAGCCGGCGGACGATCCACTCGAGCACGCGCGAGTTCTCGCCGAAGCCCGGCCACACGAACTTGCCGTCGGCACCCTTGCGGAACCAGTTGACGCCGTAGACGCGCGGCAGCTTCGACTCGTCGGTGCGGCTGGTCATGCTCAGCCAGTGCGCGAAGTAATCGGCCATGTTGTAGCCACAGAACGGCAACATGGCGAACGGGTCGCGACGCAGGTCGCCGAGGCCACCGAACGCGGCAGCCGTCTTCTCCGAACCCATGGTCGCGGCCACGAGCACACCATGACGCCAGTCGTTCGACTCGAACACGAGCGGCACCGTGGTGGCACGCCGGCCGCCGAACAGGAACGCCGAGATCGGCACGCCGGCAGGGTCTTCCCACTCGGGTGCGATGGAGGGACAATCGGCCGCGGGCACGCAGAACCGGGAGTTGGGGTGCGCGGCGGGTGTGTCGGAATCGGGCGTCCACGGGTTGCCGCGCCAGTCGGTGGCGTGCGCAGGCGGCTCACCCATGTCTTCCCACCACACGTCGCCGTCGTCGGTGAGCGCGGTGTTGGTGAAGATGGCGTCGCGGTCGAGGGTGTGCATCGCGTTCGGGTTCGAGTGTTCGTTGGTGCCCGGTGCGACGCCGAAGAACCCGAATTCCGGGTTGATCGCGTACAGGCGGCCGTCGTCGCCGAACTTCATCCACGCGATGTCGTCGCCAATCGTCTCAACGGTCCAGCCGGGGATGGTGGGCACGAGCATGGCGAGGTTGGTCTTGCCGCAGGCCGACGGGAACGCAGCCGCGACGTACTTCACCGAACCGGTCGGGCTCGTGAGCTTCAGCACGAGCATGTGCTCGGCCAGCCAACCTTCGTCGTGCGCGATCACCGAGGCGATGCGCAGCGCGAAGCACTTCTTGCCGAGCAGCGCGTTGCCGCCGTACCCCGACCCGTACGACCAGATCTCGCGCGTCTCCGGGAAGTGCACGATCCACTTCTCGTCGGGGTTGCACGGCCATGACGAGTCTTCCTCGCCCGCGGCGAGCGGTGCGCCCAGCGAGTGCACGCACGGTACGAAGTCGCCGTCGGCGCCGAGCACGTCGAGCGCGCCTTGGCCGGCGCGGGTCATCACGCCCATGCTCAACGCGACGTACGGCGAGTCGGTGATCTCCACGCCGATGTACGACAGCGGCGAGCCGAGCGGACCCATGCTGAACGGCACCACGTACATGGTGCGGCCGTGCATCGCGCCGCGGAACAACGTGTCCAGCGTGTCGCGCATCTCCGCCGGGTCGCGCCAGTTGTTGGTGGGACCGGCATCGATCTCACGCTCGGAGCAGATGAACGTGCGGTCCTCGACGCGCGCGACGTCGCTCGGGTCGGTGTGCGCCCAGAACGAGTTGGGTCGCTTCACCGGGTCGAGGGCGACGAACGTGCCGGCGTCGACGAGCTGCTTGCACAGCGTGTCGCGCTCGACGTCGGAGCCGTCGAACCAGTGGATCGACTCCGGTTCGAGCAACTCGGCCATCTCGTCGACCCAGCGCAGCAGGCGCTGATTCTCCGTGGGGGCGTCCACGAGCGTCATTGATCGCTGCCTCCGGTTTGGTGCACGAGTGCGTTGCTTCGCGGTGGCGAACCAACCGCAAATGAGGTCCGTCGAGTCTAACGACGCGCCTGACTCATCCCCGCAATCCGAGACGGTGAACCCTGAGGCTCAGACCTGCGCAGTGGGGAGCCCCATGTCGGGCTCGGACCCGATGCGCACCTGGGTGACATGTCCGTCGGCGTCGAGCTCGAAGTTGACGCGCTGACCCTGACGCAGCATGCGGAACAGCGAACCCTCGAGCGCGTCGGCCGCGAGCACGAGCTCGGCGCGGTCGGTGTCGCGCACGACGATGCCTTCGCCGGTCTGGGGGTCGAAGATGCGGACGACGCCCTGCATGGAAGCGGCGACTACGGCTTCTGCACCTTGCCTGCCTTGAGGCAGGAGGTGCACACCTGAACGCGCTTGGGTGAACCGTTCACCACGGCACGAACCTTCTGCACGTTGGGGTTCCAACGGCGCTTGGTTCGGCGGTGCGAGTGGCTCAGGCGCATGCCGAACTGCGGCTTCTTGCCGCAGATGTCGCAGACGGACGCCATCGAAGGAAACCTCTTTGCAAGACAGTGGAACCGGGAGAGGCTACCAGCTCGGGTTGTACGATCCGCAGCCGTGGGGGTCTTGCAGGCATTGGCGGCATCCGACCTGCGGAAGGTCGTGTCCACGTACCGCGACGCGCTGCGTTCCCACCAGGACGAGCTCAACCGCCTCAACGTGTACCCCGTGCCCGACGGTGACACCGGCACGAACATGGCGCTCACGCTCGAATCGGTCGTGAGTGAGCTGCCGGACGGTGACGCCGACATGCAGGGCACGTGCGAAGCGATCAAGCATGGGTCGCTGATGGGTGCCCGGGGGAACTCGGGGGTGATCCTCTCGCAGATCCTGCGCGGCCTCGCGGACACCTTCGCCCCCCTCGAGTTGGTGAGTGGTGCCGACGTGGTGGCCGGGCTTCGGCGGGCGAGCGACGCCGCATACGAAGCGGTGCTCCGCCCGGTGGAGGGCACGATCCTGACCGTCGTTCGATCGGCGGCCGAGTCCGTGGAGCAGGACTTCGCCAGTGGGGAAGCCTCGCTCACCGACGTCTTGGAGCGTGCTGCCGACGCCGCGCGCGACGCAGTTGCCCGCACTCCCGACCTCCTTCCGGCGCTGCGCGACGCGGGTGTGGTCGACGCCGGCGGCCGCGGTTTCGAGCTCCTCCTCGCCGCGTGCCTCAACGTGGTCGACGAACGACCCGTCCCGGAACCCGAGACCGTGGCCACACCGGCCTCGGTCGCCGCGCACCTGCACGCGGAAGAACTGCACGGCGCGACCACGGGTGCCGACGGCGACGTGGGCGACATGCGCTACGAGGTCATGTACTTCCTGCACGCGCCCGACACCCAGATCGACACGTTCAAGAGCACCTGGGGCGCGCTGGGCGATTCGATCGTGGTGGTTGGTGGCGATGGGCTGTGGAACTGCCACGTGCACACGAACGACATCGGCGGCGCCATCGAGGCCGCGGTCGCGGTCGGTCGGCCCGAGAAGATCCGCGTGACCGACTTGTTCGAACAGGTGCACGAGCTCGAAGAAGCGGATTGGGTGCGCGAGCACGGTGCGGTCGCGGTCGCCGCGCCGGCCGCCGCGCACGTCACGACCGCAGTCGTCGCCGTGGCCGTGGGTGATGGCCTCGAAGCGCTGCTGGGTGCGCTCGGCGTGCAACACGTCGTGTCGGGTGGGCAGTCGATGAACCCGTCGACCGCGCAGTTGCTCGAAGCCGTCGATGGTTGCGCGGCCGACGGCGTGATCGTGCTGCCGAACAACAAGAACATCGTGCCGGTGGCGCGGCAAGTGCCCGACCTCACGGACCGCCCGGTCGGCGTGGTGCCGACCGCAGCAGTGGTCGAGGCACTCGCGGCAATGGTGGTGTACGACGCCAGCGCGTCGCTCGACGACAACGTCGCAGCGATGCATGAAGCTGCCACGCGCGTGCGCGCGGGCGAGGTCACGCAGGCCGTGCGCAACAGCAGCGGCGAGTGCGGCCCGATCGCGGTGGGCGACTGGATCGCGATCACGAGTGCGGGCATCCGTGTCGCCACCGACTCGGCGGCGGCCGCCGCGATCGTGATGCTCGACGAACTGATCGCCGACGACGGTGAGCTCGTCACCCTCGTGGTGGGGGAAGGCGCCGACGCGGCCGGCACCGAGCGCATCGCGGCGCACGTTGCCGAAGCGCACCCCGACGTGGAGCTCGAGGTGCACGAGGGAGGGCAACCGCTCTACCCGTACCTCGTCGGCGTCGAGTGAGCGACGCGGGCGAAACCGGCTCCGCGCCTGAACGGACAGCTGGTCTCACGCTGCGGGAGCTCGCGGCGAAGCCAGTCACCGAGCTGCGGTCGGTGGGGGAGAAGTTGCAGGTCGGCCTGGCCGAGATGGGCATCCTCTCGGTGCTCGACCTGCTCGAGCACTACCCCCGTCGCTACGTCGACCGCACGCAACGCGCCGACATCGCGGAGCTCGCGATCGGCGACGAGGCCACCGTCGATGCGGAAGTGCGATCGATGCGGTCGCGTCGCACGCGCGACGGCAAGCGCACCATCGTGAACGGCACCGTGTACGACGGCACCGGTCTGCTCGAACTCGTGTTCTTCAACCAGGGATGGCGCGAGCGCCAGCTGAAGCCGGGTACGCAGGTGTCACTGTTCGGGAAGGTCGAGTCGTACCGAGGCAAGCGCCAGATCACGAACCCGGTGGTCGACGTGTTGAGCGCGCCAACGGACGAGGGCACGAGCGCGAGCGACATCACCGGCACCGTCGTGTCGGTGTATCCGCAGTCGGGCAAGGCGGAAGTGCACACCTGGCAGCTGCGACGTGCGGTCGCGAGCTGTCTCGAACGCACGAAGGCGCGCGGCTTCGCTGATCCACTCGATCCCGCGTTGCTCGCGGATCAGCACCTCGTCGACCGCTCGACCGCGTACCACGACATCCATCGACCCGAGGTCGTGAACGACGCGTGGCGTGCGGCGGCGCGCCTCAAGTTCGACGAGTTCCTGCGGATGCAACTCGGGCTCGTCGCCCGCAAGCGCGCGCTCGCGGCGGAAGCGTCTGGCATCCAACACGTGATCGATGGCGAATTGGTCCCGCAGTTCCACGCGCAGCTGCCGTTCCCACTCACGCGTGATCAGGAGCGCGCCATCGGCGACATCACTGCCGACATGGCCGCGCCGGCGCCGATGCATCGGCTCCTGCAGGGCGAGGTGGGTTCGGGTAAGACGGTCGTCGCGCTCACGGCGTTGCTCACCGCGGTGCAGGGCGGGTACCAGGGTGCGTTCATGGCGCCGACTGAAGTGCTCGCCGAACAGCACGAGCTCACGATGCGTTCCGTGCTCGCCGGCCTCACCGTGCCGGGTGAAGAGGGCACGCTCCTCGCGGAACGCCCGATCGGCGTGGCGCTGCTCACCAATCGCACGCCCGCGGCGGAGCGCCGGCGCATCGCGGAAGGGCTGCGCACCGGCGCAGTCGACATCCTCGTGGGCACGCATGCGCTGATTTACGGAGGCGTGGAGTTCGCCAAGCTCGGGCTCGCGGTGATCGACGAGCAGCACCGCTTCGGGGTGGAGCAGCGCGACCTGCTCCGTGGCAAGGGCGACAGCCCCGACGTGTTGGTGATGACGGCCACGCCGATTCCGCGCACCGCCGCGATGCTCATCTACGGCGACCTCGACAAGACGGAGCTGCGCGAGCTGCCGAAAGGCCGATCGCCGATCGCCACCGAAGCGGTCGGCACCGGCCCGCTCGAGCGGGTGGCGGTGTACGCGCACGTGCGCGCCGAGGTGGAGGCGGGTCGCCAGGCATACGTGGTATGCCCGCTCGTCGAGGGCTCCGCGAAGTTGGAAGCGCGCGCGGCGACCGAGGAGGTCGAGCGCCTCGTTGCCGAAGACCTCGCGGGGTTGCGGCTCGGCCTGCTACACGGGCAGATGCCATCGGCCGAGAAAGAAGCGGTGATGGCGCGCTTTCGCGCCGGCGACGTCGACGTGCTCGTGGCCACCACCGTGATCGAAGTGGGTGTCGATGTGCCGAACGCGACGGTGATGGTGATCGAAGACGCCGATCGCTTCGGCTTGTTGCAGCTCCATCAGCTGCGCGGTCGAATCGGTCGGGGGGAGCACGCGTCGCGCTGCTATCTGCTGGCCGATCCCACCACGCCGCAGGGCGAGGCGCGCATGGAAGCGATGGTCGAGTCGGGCGACGGCTTCGAGCTCGCCGAACGCGACCTCGCGATTCGCGGCGCCGGTGAGGTGTTCGGCGAACGTCAGGCCGGCTGGACCGACCTCAAACTCGGTCGGCTCCCGCACGACGAGCCGATCGTGATCGCCGCGCGCGCCGCGGCCGAACGCATCCTCGACGACGACCCCGACCTCGAGCACCGTGTTCAGCTGCGAGAAGAGGTCGAAGACCTCCTCGGCGACGCCGTCGAGTTCCTCTTCAAGTCGTAACCGTCGCTTCCGCCATCTGTGTCACTCGTCGTCGTGCGGAGGCCCGATCATGCGCAACAGAAGGTGTCGCGTGCGGGACCTGCGTTGGTTCGGAAGTGGTGGCGGGCTCGGCAGGTGGCTTGCTGCTCGTCGCGCCGAAGGTTGACGTGCAGTCGGTCATGCGACGGGCGACGCGCCGCCGTCGAGGTTGATCGCGCAGCCGGTCACGTACGACGCACGCGGCGACAGCAGATAGGTGACGAGGTCGGCGAACTCTGATGCCCGGCCGACTCTCCCGAGCGGAATCGTGCTGCCCATCTGCGCGTACGTCGCGTCGAGGTCAGTACCGGCAGCCTCGGCGCGGCGACGCCACTGACCGCTCTCGATGAGTCCGATCATCACCGCGTTCACCCGGATGTCGTCGGGGCCGAGCTCGTGCGCGAGCGCCTTCGTCAGCGCGAGCCCGGCGGCACGCGACGCGGTGGTCGGCAGCGACCGCGCGCCGGGCGCTCTCGAGCCGATGTTCAACACGTTCACGATCGCCGCGCCTGCTGCCGCGCGCAGGTGCGGGAGACACAGCCGGACGAGACGGACGGCCGCCATGACCTTGAGGTCGAGGTCGTCGGTCCAGGCGTCGTCGTCGACCTCGTCGAAGCGCCCCCCGGCCGCCTGCCCCGCGTTGTTGACCACGCCGTCGATGCGGCCCCAGCGGGCGACACCTTCGCGCACGAGGCGCTCGAGATCGGCGGGCACGGTCACATCGGCGGAGATGATCGACGCGGCGTCGCCGAGGCGCTCCGACGCGGCCTGCACGCGCTCCGCGTTCCGTCCGCACCCGACGACGTGCGCCCCGTCTGCGACGAGCGCGTCGGCGAGCGCGCCTCCGAGCCCGTCAGTCGCTCCGGTCACGACGAACACGCGGTCACGAAGTTCGAGGTCCATCAGCTGTGCCTCAGGGTTCGTCGAGGGCGATCGGGTCCAGTTGGTCCGGGCGAGAGGCTACCGATCCCGCGAGTGCGAGGCGATCCCCCTGCACTCCACGCGCACCGTCGCCGGGTGCGGTGCAGCGGTGAATCATCGGTGACGGCTGCATGGCGCCGATACGCTCAATCGACATGCAGCGCGAGCACGTACCCGGTTTCGATCGTCACGTCACGAGCTGATGGCGCGGGGGTTGCGAGTGGTGGCGGGCTCGGCGGGTGGGTTGCTGCTCGTCGCGCCGAAGAACGCCCGGCCGTCGACCGATCGCACGAAAGAAGCGTTGTTCGCGTCGCTCGGCGATCTCGTCGACGACGCGGTCGTGCTCGACCTCTACGCCGGCAGCGGTGCGCTCGGTATCGAGGCGTTGTCGCGCGGTGCGGCGGGAGCAGTGTTCGTCGACCGTGATCGCAACGCGATCGACGCCATCCGCACCAACCTCGCAACGACACACCTCACCGAGCACGCCCGCGTGCAGAGCTCGGCCGTCTCCACCTTCTTCCGCACACCACCTCCCGAGGCGCCGTTCGACCTCGTGCTCCTCGACCCTCCGTACGACGCCCCCGTCGCCGACACCGCCGACGATCTGCTCGCCCTCACCGCCGACGGCTGGCTCGCACCCAGCGCCACCGTGGTCCTGGAGTGTCGGGTCACCGCTCGCCCCGACCTGCCGGCGGCCTGGCGAGTCGAGAGAGAACGGGCATACGGCGATACGCTCCTCGTCGTCGCGACCGTGCACGACGGCCCCTCGGGCCACGACAGGAGCTAGGTCTTCGTGGCAACCGCACTCTGCCCGGGATCGTTCGATCCCGTCACCAACGGGCACCTCGACATCATCGAGCGCACCGCACGCCACTTCGACGATGTCATCGTCGCGGTCACGCGGAACCCGCAGAAGGCCGGGTCGCGCTTCTCGATCGAAGACCGTCAAGAGATGCTGGCGGAGGCGATCGGTCACCTCAGCAACGTGCGCATCGAGTGGCTCACCGGACTCGTCGTCGATTTCGCACGGGAGCACGATGCCACCGCGATCGTGAAGGGCCTCCGCGCGGTGTCCGACTTCGACTACGAACTGCAGATGGCGCAGATGAACCAGAAGCTGTCGGGCGTCGACACCTTCTTCATCTCCACGAGCCCGGAGTACTCGTTTCTGTCGTCGAGCCTCGTCTGTGAGGTGGCGAAGTTCGGCGGCGACGTGTCGAACATGGTGCCGTCCCACGTGGCCGCCCGCCTGGTACACCGGTTCGACCATCTCGAGGGGGACGAGACCGCGTGAGTGACGAGCAGGCGTACGACTTCGAAACGATGCTCCTGCAGATCCGGGAGATGATCGACTCCGCGCGCACGATGCCCATGTCTGCGTCGGTGCTCGTGAATCGTGACGAGGCCGTCGAGCTCATCGATGAGGCGCTGCACGCCATGCCTGAGGAGTTGCGCCACGCGCGCTGGCTGCTCAAGGAGCGCGACGAGTACCTGTCGCAGGCCCGACGCGACGCCGAAGACATCGTGGAAGAGGCGCGCGTGCAGGCCGAACGCATGGTCGAGCGCACCGAGGTCGCACGGGAGGCCCGCCGGGTCGCGCAACAAGTCGTCGCGCACGCCGAGGGTGACAGCCGGCGCATCCGTCACGAGGCCGAGGACTACATCGACCAGAAGCTCGCGGCCTTCGAAGTGGTGCTCGAACGCACGATGGCCACGGTGGTGCGCGGCCGCGAGCAGCTCCAAGCGGTCGTCGCCCCGCTCACCGTGGTCGAGGGCGAAGAGGGGGAGGAGCTTCCGAACGACCTCCTCGACGCCAGCGTGTTCGACCAAGACGACCTCTAAGCCGCGAATCGCCCCACCCGGGGAACAAAGCCTTGCCTGCTACCCTGGTGGGTCGGCTCCAGCGATCGCGTCCACGTGTTGCAGTGCATCGCCGCCCGTCCGGGCCGCCCACCTCGGCCCGTCGCCCGAGGTGGGAGACCTTTCGCCCGAGTCACCTCCTCCAACGGTTGCCTGTGATGAACCCCTTCCGGATCGCCGTCGCCGACCTCCTGACGCACCCTGGCGCGCGCCGCGCGCTGCGGCTCGACGGCGCGCGCGCCCCGCAGGGCGCGCCCGGCGCCCCCCCACGCACGCCCCGGGACCACCCCCACAACC
>JBEVLJ010000125.1:0-4513 GCA_040509195.1 Acidimicrobiia bacterium | reverse complement strand
GATCGCTCCTTGATGTACGCCGTGGTCAGCCCAGCGGATTGACGTTCGGCGGATTGAACTCTGGTGGATTGCTCTGCGGCGCAGTCGCGGTGACAAGATCGAGTGCCTCGCGGTGACGGTCGTACGCCCAACGAGCGCTCTCGTGTGCGATCGACGGATGGAAGCCGACGCTGTGCAGCACGCGTTCGACGTGGTCGGCGTCGTCGCCCTGCTCGAGCAGCGTGAAGGCGATACGGCGCGCGTTGCGCCGTGCGGTCGCGAGGGGCGCGTCGGCGAGATCGGCCTCCGCCCACTCGGCGTGCGCGATTTGCAGCTCGGCGGGCAGGCGCTTCACGTGGCGACGGTTCACGGGCGGGATGTTGCGCCGCACCGCCACGGTGGTCATGCCGTCGTCGCACGCGAGGTCGAACTGCGCGAGGCGGGTGAGGGTGCGCACGATCGGTGAGCTGGTGCCGTCGCGCTGACCGAGGCCGAGGGCCTGCGACGTGTCGGACACCGTGAGCTCGATGCCGCCGGGGTGGTGGTCGAATCGATCCGCCAGATGGCGAAGGAGCAGCAACGCGGTGGGGCCGAGCGTCGGCAGCCAGAACGTTTCGACGTAGCGCGAGCGGGGGTCGTACCCGAGGGTGTCGACGATCGGGTCGTTCCAAGGCTGGATGGTGAGCGTGGCGGGCATGGCACTTCTCCGGGCGCGAGAGGGGAACGAATCCGACCTGCAAGGCCGAACGGCGGGGAAGCCGTGCGGGGAAGTGCACTGACGACGTGCAGCACGTCGTCGTGAAGTGCGTAAGAATGTACAGAAGTGCACGAATGCTGTCAAGTCGGGTGATGTGCGGTTTGACAAACCCCGGCAGAGGTTCGGTCCGGCTCAACTCGCCCGGGCCGGCGTAAGGAAGGACGCCGGACTGGCCTCACTGCGACGACCTGGCTCCCGAGCAGAACGGCGATGGTCACTGGATTATTCGCTGGGCAGGTTCCTCGCAGCGTCCAACGGAGCGCGTGAGCGCGTAGAGCTTGCTCCGCCAACCACGCGACGGCTGAGAGTCCCTCTCTTCGGAGGGGGACTCTTTCGCGTCCTCAGGCTTGACCTGGAGGATGCCCTCGACCAGCTCGTCCGGGTAAGCGGCACGATCAGGCGCTCGTCCATCTCTTCCTTGCTGGGCCGCTTCGTCTTGGACGCTTTCTCGGTCAGGCGCTCACCGTAACGCCTGGCTCGCGGCGCTCGCGCGACGCTCGTCGAGTTCCCGCCAAGCCTCCAGCTCGATCTCGAAACGTCGGCGAGCCTCTGCAACGTCTCGGCCGCTCACGCCCAAGCGCATGCACTCCTCATTGAAGCAGGCATCGTGCAGCTCGTTCCCTAGATCGTTCTGATCCACCGTCGACGTAAGGACCTGACCGGTGACATACTTTGACCGACGCGAAGTACACAGCCGCAGGTCCTACGTCTTGTAGATCGCGCTGGACTTGTCGCGCAGTGCCGGGGCGTCGGGCCAGCACGAAGAACGAGCGATGTTCCGATCTTCCGTGGGCTCCTCGAACGGCGGAACGGCGCGGTGTCACGCCTTCGTCTTGTAGAGATCCTGGGTCTTGAACACCACCACCGCGTCCGGCATCCCTGCGACGCCCTTGATGTTCTCCTGTGTCCAGACGGCGGAACTCAGCCGGTAGAACAGGAGCACCGGCATCGTCGCGTTGAAGCGCTGCGCCGCGTTGGTCATCGCGGCCTTCACCTGCTCCGGGTTCGCGGTCTCATTCGCGGTCTGCGTCGCGGCATCCATCTGCGGGTCGTTAAGGAATGGGATGTTCGTGCTGGACGCGGAGTTCAACCCGCGCAGGATGCCGCGCGGCGTGCCGCACCCCCCACAGCCGCCGCTAAGGCCGTTCGGATAGTCGCGACGCCCGATGCGCGCCGCGTTCTGGGTGAGGCTCTCGATCGTCACGTTGACCGTCAACCCCTTGACCTTCGACCAGTCCTGCTGGGCCGACTGCATGATCACGGCGGCGGCCTCCGAAGCGGCGATGTCGACCGTCACGGTGTCGGTCTTCGTGCGCTTGAGGTAGCCGTCGATCAGGGACTGCGCCTTCTTTAAGTTGTTGTTGGGGATCGGCAGGTTCGAGTACCAGGGCACAGTCTTGTCGTAGAGCGTCGTCGCCGGGATCGTGCCGACGGCCGCGCGCTGGACCAGCGCGTCCCGGTTGATCGCGTACGCGAGCGCGAGCCGCACGTCGGGATCGTCGGTCGGCGCCTTCGTCGTGTTCAGTGACACGCCGTAACCTCCACCGGCGACCGGCGGCGAGATGTTGTGGTAGTTCTTGTTCAGCTCGACGTTGGTCGCGCCCGGGTTCAGGTTGTCGATGAGGTCGCCGCCTCCGGACACGAACGTGTTGTAGCGCGTCTGCAGGTCGGGGACGACTTTGAAAGTCATGGAGTCGAGGTATGGCTTGGGTGCATCCCAGTAGTTCGTGTTCTTCACGTACGTCTGGTGGTCGGCGAACACGAGCTCCTGGAGCTTGTACGGGCCGGCGCCGACGGTGGTCTGGGGCGACGTGCCGTATGTGGCGCCGAACTTCGCCACGGCCGCGGGTGACGGTACGTACGTGAGATTGCCCGTCATGAGCGGCACGCGCCAGGTGGCGTCGGGTGCCGCGAGCGTCGCCTCTACGGTCTGCGCGTCCACCGCGCGCATGCTCGAGATCTCCTGGGCGTCGGAGAGCCCCGGCGACGCGACTGCCGGGTCCTTGATGCGCGTCCAGTGCGCGATCACCGCGTTCGCGTCGAACGGTGTGCCGTCGGTGAAGGTGACGCCCTTGCGCAGCTTGATCGTGTAGATCGTGTTGTTCTGCGCGACCTTGAGCGACGTCGCGAGGCCCGGAGTCGGGTTCCCGCTGTCGTCCTCGTAGAACAGCTGGTCGTACAGGGCCTGCGCGGAGATGCCGGCAATCGGACCCACCTGCATCTTGGCGGCGTCGTAATTTCGGGGTTCGGTCTGGCGCACGTACGTGACGGAGCCACCTGCGGTCGGCTTCGACGGCTTGGTCGTCGCGGCACCGGTCGCCGGGGCGTACACGCCGAGCAAGGCGAGCACGCAGGCGAGCCCGCCCGACACCACCCACGGGCGCTTCCCCGTCGCGGTTGCACGCATCGTCCGCCTCATCGCGTCGCTCCTTTTGTGTCGCACGACAACGTCGCGGTGTGATCGAGATAGGGTACGTCTCTATCACCGAACATCACCGAGCGCCAGCCCTCGCGTCGCGTGCGCGTCGACTGTCGCTCTCACGAGCAGTGTTGACAGGTGTTCTCGTCGTCGGGGCTTCCGCGCACGTCCGGCGATGCTGTGCACCGACCGAGAGACCCGCACCATCGTGCGGCGCTTGCGTACGAGCACACGTCGTACGCAAGTTGCGCTTTTTCGGTGCGTCTCTGGAGCAACGGCGATGACCTCGCACACGCGCGGACAGGAGCTTTCATCAGAGTGAGCAGAACCGAGACGTCGCGAGTGCACCGGCCGACACCTGAGATCACGCGTCGGGTGATCTCGGTCGACGACCACGTCATTGAACCGCCCGATCTCTGGACGGACCGCATGCCGGCGAAGTACCGGGACGTCTGCCCGAGGGTCGTTCGGGAGACCGTGTCGGGGTCGCCGGGCGGCGGCGAGTCGGAGCCGATCGACGTGTGGGTGTACGAGGACGCGGACGTCTCGTTCGCGCACACCGCTACCGAGGCGACGGCGGGCTTCGAGCGTTGGGAGATCTCCGGCAAGGCGTTGACCTATGAGGAGATGCACCCCGCGTGTTACGAGCCGGGAGCTCGGCTGCTCGCGATGGACGAGGCGGGCATCGAAGCCTCGCTGTGCTTTCCGTCCATGTTCCCGCGCTTCTGCGGTCAGACGTTTCTGTGGTCGAAGGACAAGGACCTCGCGCTTGCGTGCGTGCAGGCGTACAACGATTGGATGATCGACGAGTGGTGCGGCGACTCGCACGGTCGCCTCATCCCCCTCGCGATCGTGCCCTTGTGGGACCCCATGCTCGCGGCGGCCGAGGTTCGACGTACCGCAGCACGCGGTTGCCGCGCGATCACTTTCTCGGAGAACGCCGCCGAGCTCGGGTTGCCCTCGATTCACGGCGAGTACTGGTCGCCGATGTTCGAGGCGTGCGACGAGACCGGGGTCGTCGTCAACATGCACACCGGTTCGAGTTCGAAGCTGCCCACGACCGGTCCCGACGCGCCGGGAGCGGTCGTGATCGCGGTGAGCGTCGTCAACACGATGTGCGCGTTCACCGACATCCTGTTGTCGGGTGTGTTGGCGCGCTACGCGAACCTCCGCTTCGCGCTCTCCGAGGGTCAGGCCGGATGGATGCCGTTCATGATGGAACGGATCGACAAGGTGTGGCACAACGCCTTCACCTACGGAGGGGTCGACGACATCCCCAATCCGCCGAGCAGCTACCTACCGGGACGGGTGTACGCGTGCATCTTCGACGACGACCACGCGATCGCGTGCCGCGACAT
>JBEVLJ010000124.1:0-7063 GCA_040509195.1 Acidimicrobiia bacterium | reverse complement strand
CGACGACCTCCAGACGCGTGTGATCACGGGCGTCGCGCTCGCAGTCGTCGCGCTCGTCTGCTTCGCCATCGGGCGCCCGGCCACTGCGGTGCTCGCCACCGTGATCATCACCGCCGCCGGCTTCGAGCTCTACGAGGGCTTCCGCCGCGCCGGCTTCCAACCGGCCACGCTCATCGGGTTGTTGGGGTGCGTGTCGATCGTCGGCATCGCGTACAACCACGGTGAACGGGCCTTCGGGCTCGTCACCGCCCTGGTGATGGTGTTCACGCTGCTCTGGTACCTGTTCAAGGTCGTGAACGCGCGTCCGATGGTGAACGCCGCGGTCACCGTGCTCGGGTTCGTGTACGTCGGCGTGCTGGGCGGCTTCGTCGGCCTGCTCCTCGTGTTCAACGACGGCATCGGCATGTTGCTGGGCCTGGTGATCTGCGCGATGGGCTACGACATCGCCGGCTACCTCGTGGGGTCGCGGGTGGGCAAGCGTCGGCTCTCGCCCGAGTGGTCGCCGAACAAGACCGTGGAAGGGCTTGCCGCGGGCATGGTCGCGGCCGTGATCCTCGGCGTCGTGATCGGCGGCGTCGGCCTCACGCCGTGGAACTCCATCGGCGACGGCTTCCTGCTCGGCCTCGTCGTCGCGATCTTCGCCCCGCTCGGCGACCTGTGCGAGTCGATGCTCAAGCGCGACCTCGGCCTGAAGGACTTCGGCACGATGTTGCCGGGTCACGGCGGCGTGCTCGACCGCTTCGACGCGATCCTGTTCTGCCTCCCGGCGGTGTTCTACCTGGTGCTCGCGCTCGGCCTCTCCTGATGGTGCGGTCGTGATGGTGCGGTCGTGACGGCGCGGCGCATCGCCGTCCTCGGCTCGACCGGCTCGGTCGGCACCCAGGCGCTCGACGTCGTGCGCGGCCATCGCGACGAGTTCGAGGTGGTGGCGCTCGCGGCCGGTCGGAGTGCCGACGCACTGGCACAGCAAGCCGCCGAGTTCGGGGTCGCGCCTGATCGTGCGCGTCTGTGTGCCGACGACGCGTGGGTGCTCGCGGAGCTCGCGGCGCTCGACGATGTCGACGTCGTGCTCAACGCAGTGGTCGGGTTCGCCGGGCTCCCCGCGACCCTGGCCGCGCTCGAGCACGGCAAGGTGCTCGCGCTCGCCAACAAGGAGAGCCTCATCGCCGGTGGACCGGTGGTGGCCGCGGCGCGCGAGCGCGGCGACGGCGAGATCGTGCCGGTCGACAGTGAGCACTCCGCGCTCTACCAGTGTCTGCGTTCGGGAACCCACGATGAGGTGCGCCGCTTGATCCTCACCGCGAGCGGTGGTCCGTTTCGCGGTCGCAGCGTCGACGAGCTCGCGCACGTCACCGTGGCCGACGCGCTCGCGCACCCCACGTGGAGCATGGGCGACAAGATCACGATCGACTCGTCAACGCTCATGAACAAAGGCCTCGAGGTGATCGAGGCACGCGAGCTGTTCGGCATCGAGTTCGACCGCATCGACGTGGTGGTGCACCCGCAGTCGATCATCCACTCGATGGTGGAGTTCATCGACGGGGCCACGATCGCGCAGCTGTCGATGCCCGACATGCGGTTGCCCATCGGCCTCGCGCTCGGCGCGCCGGCGCGCCTCGACGAGCCCTTCGGCGCGATCGACTGGACCACGCTCTCGCAGCTCACGTTCGAGGCGCCGGATGCCGATGCGTTCCCATGCCTCGGCCTCGCCTACGCCGCCGGTCGCGCCGGTGGGGGAGCGCCGGCCACGCTGAGCGGCGCCAACGAGGTTGCGGTCGCCGCGTTCCTCGAGGGGCGCATCCCGTGGACGGCCATCGCGGCCGTCGTCACTGAGGTGCTCGGCTTCGGCACGGGGAACGTTTCCGAAGTGGCCGACGTTCTGGAAGCCGACCGAGTGGCGCGCGAACGTGCGTCCATCGCCGTGAAGGCCTTTGAATGAAGGATCCGCTCGAGACCGCGCTCGAAGACTCCGACGTGAAGGTCGATCGCGGCATCGCGACCAAGATCCTGATCGCGGTGATCATCGGGCTCATCACACTCGCAGTGTTCAAGCCGGGTGCGCGAATCCCGCTCGCGATCGTGGTCGGCATCATCCTCATGGTGATGCTGCACGAGGCCGGCCACTACTGGGCGGCCAAGCGATCCGGCATGAAGGTCACCGAGTTCTTCCTCGGCTTCGGCCCTCGCCTGTGGTCGTTCCAACGCGGCGAGACCGAGTACGGCGTGAAGGCACTGCCGCTCGGTGGCTATGTGCGGATCATCGGGATGAACAACACCGAAGAAGTGGATCCGGTCGACGAGCCGCGCACGTATCGGCAGGGCCGCTACCGCAACCGACTGATGGTCGTGCTGGCGGGTGTCACCGTCAACTTCATCATCGCCTTCCTGCTGTTCGGCGCCGTCCTGGTCGGCCACGGGCTCGCCGCGCCGAGCACGACGGTGTATTCCGTCTCGCCTGACACGGCTGCGCACGTCGCGGGGCTGCAGCGCGGCGACACGATCCTCGCGGTCGCAGGCCAGAAGGTCGGGAGCTGGGACGAGCTCAAGTCGGCCATCGAAGCGCGCGCCGATCAAGACACCACGTTCACCGTCGAGCGCGACGGCCAGACCGTCGAACTCACCGCGGTCGTGGGCTCGCGTGACGGTCAGGGCTTCCTCGGGGTGTCACCAGACTCTCAGTTCGAGAAGGTCGGCGTGCTCGAAGCGTTTCCGAAGACGCTCACCACGATGAAGGACATGACGGTCGGCACCGGCGAGGCGCTCGGGCGGCTGTTCTCGCCTTCGGGCGTCACGCAGTACAGCAAGAACTTCACGTCGGAGGCGCCAAAGGCCGGCTCCACCGCGGATCTCGAGCGGCCGCGTTCGCTGATCGGCATCGTCGACCAGGGCAGCACCATCGTCGACAACAACGTGTGGGCGCTCATGTGGTTGCTCGGCGGCATCTCACTGATTCTCGCCCTGTTCAACCTGATCCCGCTCCCGCCGTTCGACGGTGGTCATGCCGCGATCGTCGTGTACGAGTGGGCGGCGTCGAAGATCACCCACCGCAAGGTCGAGGTGGATGCGCGCAAATTGCTGCCGGTGGCCGCCATCGTGCTCGCCTTGCTCGTCACCCTGAGCCTCTCGGCGATGTTCCTCGACATCCGCCAGGCCGTGGGGCAATAGGCGCTCGGTCGGTAGTGTCGAGGCTGTGACCGACCCGACGATCGAGCGGCCGACGCCCCCGCGCACGCGCGACGAGCGACGCGTCACCCGGCAGATCCACGTCGGCAACGTCGCGGTGGGCGGCGACGCGCCGGTGTCGGTGCAGTCGATGACCACCACCAAGACGGCCGACGTCGACGGCACCCTCGCGCAGATCTACTCACTCGCGGCGGCGGGCTGCGACATCGTGCGCTGCACGTGCAACGAGGAAGCGGCGGCGGAAGGGCTCGCACAGATCGTGCCGCGCTCGCCGGTGCCGATCGTGGCCGACATCCACTTCCAGCACACACTCGCGCTCGCCGCGATGGAAGCCGGCGTGCAGGGCTTGCGCCTCAACCCGGGCAACATCCGGAAGGCCGACCACATCAAGCTCGTGGCGAAGGAAGCCAAGGACCGCGGCATCCCGGTGCGCATCGGGGTGAACGCGGGCTCGCTCGACCCCGACATCTCCGAGCAGTACGGCGGCTCCACGCCCGAGGCGCTGGTCGCCTCCGCGCAACGTGAGCTCGCGTACTTCGACGAGGTCGACTTCCACGACGTGAAGATCTCCGTGAAGTCGTCGAACGTGCCGGTGATGATCGACGCGTATCGCCTGTTGTCGGAGACGGTCGACCACCCGTTGCACCTCGGCGTCACCGAGGCCGGACCGTTGCCGGGTGGGCTGGTGAAGGCAACTGCGGGCATCGCCACCCTCTTGGCTGAAGGCATCGGCGACACCATTCGCTTCTCGCTCACTGCCGACCCGGTGGAAGAAGCCAAGGCCGGCCGTCAACTGCTCGAGGCGATGGGGCTGCGCGAGCGCAAGGGTCTCGACCTCATCGCGTGTCCGTCGTGCGGCCGCGCCGAGGTCGACGTGATCCGTGTCGCGCGCGAGGCGCAGGAAGCGCTCGAAGCGCGGAATATCCCGCTGCAGGTCGCGGTGATGGGTTGCGTGGTGAACGGACCCGGCGAAGCGCGTGACGCCGACCTCGGGATCGCCGCGGGACGCGGCAAGGGGCACCTCTTCGTGCGCGGCCAGGTGGTGCGGGTCGTGCCGGAAGCCGAGATGGTCGAGGCGCTGGTGCGCGAGGCCGAGCTCATCGTGTCGGAGGGCATCGAGGCGCGTCTCGCCGCGGCCGACGAACACGCCGAGGAGATCGCCGCGGCGACGCGCAGCGAGCTGCTGCAGATCCAAGGCACCGACGTGAACCACACCGACGACACCATTGATCGGATCCGGGGCCTCACCACCTAGTCACCTCGTCACGAGTTCGTCGCCACCGGTGCACGACTGCACCCGATCGGAGGCCGTGCTGTGTGCTTTTCTGCCGAAGCTGACTTCGTGAGCGGCGCCATGATCGGCACGATCGGTGTCGCCACGTTGGCGAAGGTGAAGTACCCACGCGAGATTCCGCTCGCCGCGCTGCCGCTCGCGTTCGCAACTCACCAAGTGATCGAGGGCTTCGTGTGGCGCGACGTCGAGGTGCACACCGGGTCGGTGAGCACGCCGCCGGTTCACCTCTACCTCGCGTTCGCCTGGGTGGTGCTCCCGGTGCTCGTCCCGCTCGCGATGCTGCTGGTCGAGCCGAAGGGATCGCGACGCCGGTACGCGATGACGCTGCTCGTCGGCGTCGGCGTGCTCGCGACCGTGTTGCTCGCGCAGCCACTCGTGAGTGGCGAGGTGTCGGCGCACGCGGTGGGGCACAGCCTGCGGTACGAAGACTCGGGGAGCGACGCGTACGCGGGCACGATCCTGTACGTGCTGGCCACGTGTGGCGCGCCGCTCCTGTCGAGCCATCGCGCGATCTTCTGGCTCGGTGTCGCGAACCTCTTCGCAGTGGCCGCGGTCGTCGCGATCCAAGAAGCGGGGCTCACGTCGGTGTGGTGCACGTGGGCGGCGCTGGTGAGCGTGCTGATCCTCGTGCAGTTCACATGGTGGCGTCGCGCCGAGACGCCGTCGGAGATCAGCTCAGGCGCGTACGGGTCAACTCGCTGAAGATCGCGGTGTTGAACGCGAACGCCCGATTGGCCTCGTCGACCACGAGCGCGCGCTCGGTCGCGTCCCACGGCACGGCGTCGAGCTGATCGCGGTAGTCGTCCTTGAAGCGCTTCGGGCTGTCGATCTCGGCGAAGCGGTACATCTGGGTGCCGGCCCCGTCGGGCAGGTCGTAGACGCGGGCGATCACGCGGCCGAGGAACTGCCCACCGGAGAGGTCGCCCAGGTAGCGCACGTAGTGGTGCGCGACGAGCCCGCCGGGCCACTCGACGCACACGCTGCGCAGGCGGTCGCAGTACTCCTCGGTCGAGTTGAGGACCGCAGGGGCGTGGGGACCGCGCGCCGCACGGGACTCCTCGCCCGTGAGCTCGGCCAGCGTCGTGAGGTCGGCGTCGATCGACGGCACCCGCGCCAGCTCGGGGTGCAGGAAGCGGGCCGCGATCGGGTCGTCGTTCGCGGCTGCCGCGTCTTCGAGCGAGCCGTAGATCGCGCGCAGCTGCGTGAGGAGCCGCACGTACTCGCCGAGGGGGAGTCGGCCGTCGACCAGCTCGCTCACGAACTCCGACCGTTCTGCGGCTTGGTGCGCGGCGTCGGTCGCTTCACGGATCTGCTGCGAGAACGGCATCGTGCCGAGGCCGTGGTCACTCTGAATGGTCTGCACGATGCACTCCCGTGATTTCACGACACTCTGTCGACTCCCACATTAGCGCTGTATCGCGACGAGTCGTCGAGAGTAAGGTCTCCCTCACGATACTAAGGTCGGCCAAACTTCGCGCCCTGGGTGCGCGAGGACATCGGGCGGAGGGCAGGTGGACATGAAGCGGCGGCTTCGGGGCGCGATCGTCGTGATGGTGGTGGCGTGCCTGTTCACTGCGGTGCTCGGCGCGGCGGCCGCGACCGGTGCGGTGCCGCGCCAAGCGAGCGACGGCCAGCGGTCGTTGTCGGTGTCGCAGACCACCGGGCTCGACCCCAACGGACAGACCGTGCAGGCGTCGGGCTCGGGCTTCGACGACTGGAAGGGCATCTACGTCGCGTACTGCCTCGTGCCGCCGCCCGGACAGGCGCCGACACCGTGTGGTGGTGGCCAGGGCGGGAGCGGGTCCGCATGGATTCGCTCCGACCAGTACGGCCAGGACAACGGCGCGACGCCGTTCGGTCCCGGCGGTTCGTTCTCGGTGCCGGTGTACGTGACGCCGATGATCGGTTCGATCGACTGCCGCCGCGTGCAGTGCGCGGTCGTCACGCGCAACGACCACAAGCTCACCAGCGACCGCGGTCAAGACCTTGTCGTGCCGGTGTCGTTCGCCGAAGCCCCCGCCGGCGGTGGCGGCGGTTCGGTTGGCGGTGGTGGCAGCTCGGGTGGTGGTGGATCCGGCGGAGGCAACGCGGCGGTCGTCGAGGCACCGCAGGTCGACCAGGCCGCGATCGACGCCGCGATCGCGGCCGAGAAGTTGACCGCGCTGCCGGCGCCGACGCTCACGCTGGCGAAGGACGGGCTGTCGGTGTCCGACGGCACGCGCACGCTGCGCGTCGACCGGCACACGAACCTGACGGCGAACCCGCAACCGATTCGCGTCGCGGGCATCGGGTACGACACGACCAAGCCGATCGACGTGGCCCTGTGTGCCGTGCCCGCGGCGGGCGCGGCGCCGAGCACGTGTCTCGCCGGGACGTCGTCGACCGGCGCGACGAGCAGTGCGGCGTGGGTTGCGTCCGGCCCGACGGCCGACGGGCGCACGCCGACCGATGTGTTCGGTGCCGACGGCACGTTCGCGGTCGTGATCGACGTGAACCCGAAGATCGCCGACGGCGTCGACTGCCGTGAGACCAAGTGCGCGATCGTCACGCGCAACGACTCGTCGCGTCCGAACGATCGGTCGCAAG
>JBEVLJ010000123.1:0-4398 GCA_040509195.1 Acidimicrobiia bacterium | reverse complement strand
CGCCGGTCATGCTGAAACACCGCGCGTTGATCGAAGAATTGGTCGTGTCCCCAGGACACGACGCGCACCTCGCGAAGCGCAACCCGGCCAACCGCCTCGGGCTCGGGGGCAAGGCCGAGGGTCGCGACGTCATCGACGGTTTGCTCGCCGAGCTCGACGACCTGCACAACCGCCTGTGGGCGGAGGCGAAGCAGAGCGTGGTGCTCGTGCTGCAGGGCATGGATGCTGCCGGCAAGGACGGCACCATCCGGCGGGTGCTGACCGGCCTGAACCCGCAGGGGTGCACCGTCGCCAACTTCAAGGAGCCCACGGCCACCGACTTGGCGCACG
The DNA here is from genome assembly GCA_040509195.1 of Acidimicrobiia bacterium. Taxonomy (GTDB): domain Bacteria; phylum Actinomycetota; class Acidimicrobiia; order IMCC26256; family DASPTH01; genus DASUMF01. The sequence goes on along the minus strand of JBEVLJ010000123.1, from coordinate 4,068 downwards.
ACTACCTGCGACGGGTGCACGACGCGTGTCCGCCGCGCGGACTCCTCGGCGTGATGAACCGCTCCCACTACGAAGACGTCGTGATGGCGCGACTCATCGGCGTCATCGACGACGACCAGCGCGAGCGTCGGTTCGGTCACATCCGTGAGTTCGAACGCATGCTCACCGACGAGGGCACTTCAGTGGTCAAGGTGTTCCTCCACATCTCGAAGGACGAGCAACGGGCTCGGCTCCAGGCTCGCATCGACGACCCGGAGAAGAACTGGAAGTTCCGTCACTCCGACCTCGAGGCGCGCGGGCACTGGGACGAGCTGCAGGGTCTGTACGACACGGCGATCGGCGCCACCTCCACCGAGTGGGCGCCCTGGTACGTCGTGCCCGGCGACCACAAATGGGTACGTGACGTTGCGATCGCCACCCTCCTGGTCGACGTGTTCGAGCGCTTGAACCCGAAGATTCCCGACCCGGAAGCCGGCCTCGAAGGCGTCATCGTCGAGTGATTTCACCCGTGCGCGGGTGTCGAGTGGCCTGACGGGTGCGCCATCGGGCAAACTGGTGGGGTGCTTGACGTCGAGTCGCGTGATTCCGTCTCACTGAAGCCGGCCGAACTCGACGAGCTCGGCCAACTGGTGTCGGCCCTCGGCCTTCCGCTCCTCGACGAGCAACTCGACCGTCATGTCGAGCAGTTCCCGCTCGTCGCGTTGGCGATCGACGACGAGGAGATCCTCGGATTCCTCTTCGGTTCGCTCGAGCGGGTCGGAGGGACCCCGTGCATCCTTTGGGGTCTGGGCGCCGTGCGGCGGGGCAAGCAGGCCCGCCCGAGCCTCGACGGCCTCGTCGCCGAGCTCTACCGCCGGGCGGCGATCTCCTTCCCCGACGAAGACGTGCTGGTCGCCGGTCGCATCGCCCATCCTGCGGCGTACACGCTGCTCGGTGTCCTCGACGACGTGTGCCCGCGCCCGAAGTACTCGCCGAACGGCGAGGAGCGTGCGTGGGGTCGTCGCCTCGCGCGGCGCTTCGGCTGCGACGCCCGCTACGACGACCGCTCGTTCCGTCTCACCGCCCACGGCGCGCCCGAGCCAGTGCTCGACGCTCGCGCCGTGAAGGCCGGCGGCAAGGTCGTGGTCGAGCTCATCGGCGATGTCGACCCGTCGAACGGTGAAGCCGTGATCGCGTACGGCTGGGCGATGGCCGAGGCCCTGGCCGACGGCCTCGTCCCTGCTCGTTAGACCGACCTCGCTTCTTCCGGCCTTCCGCGTCAGCGCACTTCGTCGAGCGCGGTCTCGAGTGCAGTGGCGTCGGTGACGGGCAGACGACACGCGAAGTGCTCGCACACGAACGCACTCGCATGTCCGTCGACAAGTGCGCGGTCGGCGAGCAGTGGCGTGAGCTCGGCGGACGTGCCGGGCGCCGCGATCACGCGCACGCCAGACGGCAGCAACCGCGCGCGCAGCACGTCGACCATCGCGGCGCGCCCGGGATCGCCGTCGTCGCCCACGATCGCGACCTCGACCGACGGATGCACGACGCGTTCGACCGCACGCAACAGGTACGCGAACGCCGTGGGGTGCTCGCCGAGCACCGGCGCGACCTGAGCGATCCATCGCGTCGCGCGTGCGCGCGCGTCGTCGTCACCCGTGAGCGCGGCAAGGCGGAGGAGCGCGTGCGCGGCGAGCGAGTTCTCCGAGGGGGTCGCGTTGTCCTCGAAGTCCTTCGGGCGCACGATCAGTACTTCGGCGTCGCGACCGGTGGTGAAGAACCCACCGTGCTCGTCGTCGGCGAACAGGTCGATCAGCGAGCCCGCGACCGCGTTCGCCTCGCGGAGCCACGCCACGTCGTCGACCTCGGTGAGGGTGAGCAGCGCTTCGAGCAGCGCGGCGTGGTCTTCGGCGTACGCGAGTAGGTGCGCGCGCCCGCCTTGCCAGGAGCGCAGCAGGCGCCCGTCGTCACCCCGCATGGCTGACACGAGGAACGCTGCGTTCGCGCGTGCCGCGCGCATCCAGTCGTCGCGGTCGAACACGAACGCAGCCTCGGCGAGCGCGTCGAGGAACAACGCGTTCCAGCCGAGCAGCACCTTGTCGTCGAGGCCGGGGCGCACGCGCGCATCCCGGGTCTCCAGCAGGCGGGGGAGCGCGCGAGTGACGGCGGCGGGGCGGTCTTCGCTGCGGTCGACGACGTGCAGGATGTTGCCCCGAAATCCCGTGTGCGGGTCTTCGAAATTGCCGCCAGCGGTCGCGCCGAAGTAGCGGATCACCTCGTCGGCATCGTCGCCGCACACCGCTCGTAGCTCGTCGAGGGACCAGCAGTAGAACTTGCCTTCCACGCCTTCGGAATCGGCATCTTCCGCGGAGAAGAACCCGCCGTCGGCGTGTCGGAGATCGCGCAACACGTACGCGACGATCTCCTCGGCCACGCGCCGGTACCGCGGCTCGCCGGTGACGATCCACCCGTGCACGTACGCACGCAGCAGCAGCGCCTGGTCGTACAACATCTTCTCGAAGTGCGGCACCAACCAGAACGCGTCGACCGAGTAGCGGTGGAAGCCGCCGCCCACCTGGTCGTACATGCCGCCGGCCGCCATCGCGTCGAGCGACGTGGTCACCATGTCCAACGCTTCGGGCGACGGGTCGCGCGCGAGGCGACCGAGCAGGAACGTGAGCGACATCGCCTGGGGAAACTTCGGCGCGCCGCCGAACCCACCGAAGCGCGTGTCGAACTGCGTGTGCATGCGCGCCACCGCGAAGTCGAGCACCGCGGGGTCGACGGCGTGCTGGTCGCCCGCATCCATCGCGAGCGTGCTGCTGCGCGTGACGTGGTCGACGAGCGTGTTCGCCTGTTCGAGCAGCTCGTCGCGATTGCTGCGCCACGCGTTGTCGATCGCGGCCAGCACACGCGGGAACCCCGGCATGCCCTGGCGGTCGGTGTCGGGGAAGTAGGTGCCGCCGTAGAACGGCCGACCGTCGGCGTCGAGGAACACCGTCATCGGCCAACCGCCGCGACCGACCATCGACTGCACCGCCATCATGTAGATGGCGTCGACGTCGGGCCGCTCCTCGCGATCGACCTTCACGTTCACGAACCGCTCGTTCATCATCGCCGCGATGTCGGCGTTCTCGAACGACTCGTGCGCCATCACGTGGCACCAGTGGCACGACGAGTACCCGACCGACAGCAACACCGGCTTGTCTTCGGCGCGCGCCTTGGCGAACGCTTCGTCGCCCCACGGATACCAGTCGACGGGGTTGTCGGCGTGCTGCCGCAGGTAGGGCGACGTCTCGTGCGCGAGCCGGTTCACCCGCGGCAGGCTAGGACTCCCGAGCACCGACGACCCTGGGGCGACCTCCTGACCGGATCGGGCCATCACCGTCGCGTCGTGACCTAAGTTCGTGGTCTTGCTGATCGGCGCGGGACTCGATTCACAGCTGCAGTTGCGGTTCGAGGAGCTGGGTGCGGTTGCGGTCGAAGCCGCGCGACTCGGGTTCGAGAGCCTCTGGACCCCGGCGGGCACCGTGCCTGATGCCTTCCACGTGTGCTCCGCATGGACCCGCGACACGGGCCTCCGCACGGGCACCTCGGTCGTGCCTGCCGCCCGCATGTGGGCACCGCACTCGCTCGCTGTGCAAGCGGCGACGGTCGGGTTGCTCTCGGGCGGGAACTTCGTGCTGGGGATCGGCTCCGGCGGCTACGGACCCGCGTTCTGGGAGTCGCTCCGCACACGCAACGCGCCGATCGCCATCATGCGCGAGTACGTCGACGTGCTCCACCGGCTGTTGCGGGGCGAAACCGTCACCTTCGACGGAGCGCTGTTTCGGCTGCAAGACGCGATGCTCAACACCTCGTTCGACATCCCGCGGGTTCCCGTCTACATCGCCACGCTCGGAGACGGCATGTTCCGTCTCGCAGGTGAGTGCGCCGACGGGGCGCTGCTGAACTGGGCGACCCCCGAACGTCGTGACGAGGCGCGCGAGCTCATCGCCGAGGGAGCGGCGCGCTCAGGCCGTGACGCCAGCGACGTCCCGATGTCGATGTATGTGCGCGTCTGCGTCGACGAAGACATTGAGGCGGCGC
>JBEVLJ010000122.1:0-4412 GCA_040509195.1 Acidimicrobiia bacterium | reverse complement strand
CGGGGATCCGCGCTCGAACGCTCACGCCCGACGACGCGCTCGTCGAGTACCTCGAAGATCACGGTCTGCGCCGGATCAGCCGTCGCCTGGCGCAGTCGGGTGCCCTCGAAGTGGTGGCCACCGCGGTGCCGGGCATGAAGGACATCCTCGTGCTGGGCAAGGTGAAGCAGCTCGAGAAGGTTGGTGCGGCCGACTTGATCATCATCGACGCGCCCGCGGCCGGGCATGCGATCAGCTTCTTGATGTCGGCACGCGGGCTGCTCGACGCGGTACACGTGGGGCCGGTGCAGAAGCAAGCGGCCGACGTGGTCGAGCTGCTCACGGATCCGCAGCGGTGTCAGGTGATGCTCGTCACCCACCCCGAAGAGACCCCGGTGAACGAACTGGTGGAGACGGCGTTCGCGGTGGAAGACCACGCCGGCGTGGCACTCGGCCCAGTGGTCGTGAACGGGTTCGTGCCCCCGATTCCGGATCTGCACGCGGGGCGCGTCGCGACGTCGGACGACCCATGGTCGCGCGACGCCGACACGGTCACGTTGGCACGCGCCGCGACCGTGCGCGTGGAGTTGGAAGCGCGCCAACACGCGCAGTGCGAGCGGCTCGCGCAACAACTCCCGCTGCCCCAGATCCGCTTGCCCTACTTGTTCACCGCGGACGTCGGCCCCGACGAGATCGACGCGCTTGCCGACGCGTTCACCCTCGGCGTGCACGCACTCGACGCCGACGCGCGATGACCTCGATCGCCGACATCGTCGTCGAACGACGCATCGTGGTGTGTTGCGGCACCGGCGGCGTCGGCAAGACCACCACATCGGCCGCTATCGCCATCGAAGGCGCACGACGAGGACGCAACGCGGTGGTCGTCACCATTGATCCGGCGAAGCGGCTCGCGCAGGCCCTCGGGCTCGAGACGCTGTCGAACACGGCACACGAGATTCCGCGCGAACGGTGGGACCGCGAAGCAACGGCCGTACCGGGCGGACGGCTTCACGCGTTGATGCTCGACACGAAGAGCACGTTCGACCAACTCGTCACGCAGTACGCGGGGAGTGATGAACAAGCCGCGCGCATCCTCGACAACAGCTTCTACCGCAACATCGCGGGCACGCTGTCGGGCACGCAGGAGTACATGGCGATGGAGAAGCTGTACGAGCTCCACGCGGACGGCGGCTTCGACCTCATCGTCGTCGACACACCACCCACGCGCCACGCGCTCGATTTCCTCGACGCGCCGCGGCGGCTCACGCGCCTGCTCGACAACCGCATCTTCCGCTTGCTGATGGTGCCGGCGCGCACCGGATTCCGCGTGGGCGCAGTCGCCGCGCAAGCGTTCGTGCGCACCGTGTCGCGCGTGGTCGGCACCGAAGTGATCGACGACGTGCTCGCGTTCTTCCGCGCGTTCGAGGGCATGGAAGACGGCTTCCGGGCGCGCGCCAGTGAGATGAACGATCTGATCGCGTCACCCGAGACTTCGTTCGTGCTCGTCACCTCACCGCGTCGCGACGCAGTGGAGGAAGCCGGCTTCTTCGCCGACCGATTGCGCGAGAGCGAGCTGTCGGTGGAGGCGCTCGTCGTCAATCGCGTGCATCCCCGCTACCACGCCGCGCCGCCCGACGTGCTGCGCACCCACGCACACGAGCTGCGCGACGAAACGGCGAGAGCGGGCGATGACGGCACCGAGGCGCGGGCCGTCGCCGCGCAGCTCGAGAACCTCGCCGATCTCGAGGAGCTCGCCGTCCGCGAAGAACGTGAATTGGCCGGTCTGGCTGAGCGCATCGAGGGAGCGACCATCGCCCGCGTGCCCGAGCTCGACCACGACGTCCACGACTTCGACGCCCTCCGCGCCGTCGCGACCCATCTCGTTTGACGCTCGCCGCTGAGGCCTGCGTCTTGCGCCAGGACGCCATGCGATGGGCCAGGATCGGAAGATCCTCGCCACCTCGTCTGAAGGCACCTTCCGTGTAGCTTTCCGGGCGTGAGCACGATTCTTGTCGCCGCCGATGCCAAGTGGATTCGCGACCTCGTGAAGACCGCGTGCACGCGGCCCGGGCAGCGAGTCATCGAGGTCACGCGCGGTCAAGAGGTACGTGACACCGTGGAGCACGAGTCGCCCGACGTGGTCGTGCTCGACATGCAGATCGCCAACATGGGTGGCGTCGCCGTGTCGATCGACCTCCGGCTCGAGGGTGCAGCCGGCCGGATCCCCGACACCTCGATTCTGCTGTTGCTCGATCGCGAAGCCGACCGCTTCCTGGCGAAGCGGGCCGATGCGGACGGCGAGCTCGTGAAGCCCGTCAACCCGGCGACGCTCCGCCGGGTGATCGACACCATGCTCGCCACGCAGGACGACTCGACCAGAGAGCCCGAACCGGTCGAGGGATAAGCTCTCCCCTCCCAACGGGATGTAGCGCAGCTTGGTTAGCGCGCAGCGTTCGGGACGCTGAGGTCCCGGGTTCAAATCCCGGCATCCCGACCACTTGCACCACCAGCCCGACGCCCCCTCGCGGGGCGTCGATCTGCATTTCAGGACAGCCATGCGAGAATGTCCCTCGCCATGACCACTGCATCGGAATCATCGAACGCACCGGCCGCCCCATTCGGCACGGTCTTCACCGACCACATGACCATCGCCCGCTGGGCCGACGGCGTGTGGGACGTCCCAAAGCTCGGGCCGGTCGAGCCGTTGCCGCTGCACCCGGCGACCCACGCCTTGCACTACGGCAGCGCGTGCTTCGAGGGCCTCAAGGCGCATCGCGGCGTCGACGGCGTCGTCAACATCTTCCGGTTGGACGCACACGTTCGCCGGCTGCAGCAGTCGGCCGACACGCTCGCGTTGCCGGCACCGCCCGAGCCCATGCTGCGCGACATGATCATCGACGTCGTGCGCGCCGGCCTCGCCGACGTTCCCGACGCTCCGGGCTCGCTCTACCTGCGACCGACGTTGCTCGGCACCGAGGTGAACATCGGTGCGGCGGGTCACCCGAGCGCCGAGGCGATCCTGTTCGTGCTTGCGAGCCCGGTCGGCGACTACTTCGAGGGCGGGATGCGACCGCTCTCGATCGTCATCGAAACCGACCAACCGCGTACGACGCCGCAGTTCGGGCGCGTGAAGTCGGGAGCGAACTACGCGATGGCGCTGGTGCCGACGATGCAGGCGCGCGCGGCACTTGGTGTCGATCAGGTCTTGTTCGCTCCTGGTGGAATCGTCCAAGAGACCGGTGCGTCGAACTTCCTCCTCATCGACGGCGAACAGGTCGTCACACCCGAGCTCACCGAGTCGTTCCTGCACGGCGTGACGCGCGACTCCGTGCTCCACATCGCGACCGACCTCGGATACCAAGCCGAGGAACGCACCGTCACCGTCGATGACGTCCTCGCATGGGCAGCTCGGCCCGACGCCGAAGCCGCGCTGTCGGGAACCGCCGCGGTGATCGCCGGCGTCGGCGAGCTCGTGCATGCGGGCGAGCGGATCAAGGTCGGCAACGGCGACATCGGGTCACACACGCTCCGCATCCGACAGGCATTGACCGACGTGCAAACCGGCCGCGCCGCCGACACCCACGGCTGGCTCACCCCCGTCGCTCCCTGACACGGACCAGCCCGAGCGCGGCGCTGCGCGCAGTTCTACGCTTCCCGACATGGGAACTTTGGGCGATCTGCTCGAAGCGATGCACGACGCGCCGCGCGCACACACCATGCACGGACGCGGCACGCACGGTCGCGACCACCAGAAGATCCGGGACGCCATGTTGCGATGGCAGGAACAGCGGACGGGCCGCGGTGGCATGCAGACCGAGATCTTCGGGGTGCGTGGAGACGCCGACCCCGACTTCGACCCGATGCGCGCGCCCATCGAGTTCTGGTGCGCGGGAGAGAACTGGCGTCTCGACCAGGGCCCGGTGCGGACGGTGGCCGCCGAAGGAAAGGTGCTGAACTCGCACCTCGGGCAGGGCGGCGTGTTGCACGACGATCCCACGCACCGACGTTGGTTCGATCAGTTCGCTACGTACTTCAGGCCGGCGCACTGGCTCGGGTCGTTCCGCTTCGACATCGTCGACGATGCGCCACGGCTCCAACGCGCCACTTGGCACGTGCGTGCCCGCGCTGCCGCCGACGACGACGGCCATCGGATCGATCGCGGCCCGATGATGATGCTCGGCGTTCCGGGTGGCGTGCTGCTCGACTTCGAGCTCTGGATCGATCAGGCCACGGGTGTGATCGTTCGCTGCGAGGGTCGTCTCGACGGCGATGTGGTGCTGCGCTTCGAGATCGAGCAGCTCGCGGTCGACGAGCCGATCGAACCCGAGGTGTTCGCACTCGTCACGCCCGACGGCTCGCCCGTGCGCACACAGCGTGAGATGCAACTCGAACACCTGCGAGCGCGCGGCGTCGACGTGACTGGCATCGATCCT
>JBEVLJ010000121.1:0-17262 GCA_040509195.1 Acidimicrobiia bacterium | reverse complement strand
TTGACCCCCGCCAGACGGGGTCAACTGGCAGAAGGTCGGAGGGCGAGGGCCGTGATGAGTCGTACTCTGTCGATGGCAGCGAGTTGGCCGGGTGACCGCGTCGTGGCGTTTCGACGTCATGCCGAGGAACGTCCGGACTCCACAGGGCATGGCGCTGGGTAACACCCAGTCGGGGCGACCCGCAGGACAGTGCAACAGAAAGCAGACCGCCGATGGCGGCGCCTTCCGGCCCAGCCGGCATGGCGGCGCACAGGTGAGGGTGAAACGGTGCGGTAAGAGCGCACCAGCACCCGGGGTGACCCGGGTGGCTCTGCAAACCCCGCCAGGAGCAAGGTCGAACAGGGGAAGGGCTGCCCGCCCGATGGCACTCCGGTGCCGGCATCCCCGGGTGGACCGCAAGAACCGTCAGGCAACTGCCGGTCGAGATGGATGGTCACCACGGACTCCGGTCCGTACAGAATCCGGCGTACAGGCCGACTCGCTGCCACCTCGCGAAGATCGAGCGAACGTCGAAAACCGTCGACTTCGGTGGGGGAAAAAGATCTCGTGGACGAGGCCGGCCAACACGTCCAGGCGCACGCCGAGTGCGCGACGGCGATCCGGTACGGCGCGACCGTGTTCGTCACCCGCGACGTCGAAGACCTGGTGTCAAAGTCCGGCACGATGGCGGCGGCGTTCAACGGATTCAAGATCTTGACGCCGGAGGACGCCCTCGCGTTCGCGTACCGAGTGAAGTCGCGGTACGACTACAGGATGGCAGCCCCCACGGGATTCGCCTCGGTCAGCACGTCCTGTGACCCTCGATCACGGCGTACGTCAGTCCCAGCGTCATGAATCGGAGGATTCGGTCGGTGCTGAAGAAGAACTCGATGGCCCTTCCTTCGGGATTGGTGATCGTCAGCGCAAGGTTGTACCGGCCGTCCGCGTCTTGACCGAGGGTGGACTCCACCGCGTTCGGGTAGGTGCGCAGGACCTCGTCGTAGGTGCTCCCGACGTGGACGCCCGAGATCGTGTAGATCGCGGGGTTCCCCACGCCGATCTCGGCGATTGTCCTCGGGTCCGTTTGCGGAAACACGGGCCAAACGGAGAGGCCTGATCTGAGTTGGCCGTCCGGGGTTCGGACGAGTTCGAGCCCGACATTCGAGTCCGGCTCGACAACGAGGACACAGCCTCCGTCCGAGTTGCGGATGCTGAACTGTCCTGCGAGTTGGGCGTCGGGGAAAGTCATGCCGAGCTGAATCGGCCCAAGCCCGGCATATCCGAGCCGCCAAGCGTGAGGTTGCCGAACCTCGGGTGCCGCGAGCGTGGTCGTGGTGGTCGCAGCAGCCGTGGACGTCGTCACAGGCCCTGTGGTCACGACGCCTGAGGTAGTCGGCGAACCGGCCGCGCGTCTCGACGAATCATCATCTGTCCCGCCCACCGCTATGACCAAGCCCGTGGCGACCGCGAGGGTCGCGACAACCGTTACAACAATCGTCAGACGCTTCGTCACTCACCCAGAATGCCCGATTTGGAGCGGGAACGCCGAGCAAGGCAGCCTCCTGGTGCCGTGCGCGCAACCTCGATGTTCGCCTGAGCTCTCGCTGCACTCGCCGCCTGACATCGAGCACGTCATCCGGTCTTCCACGTGACGGCCGACGTCGCGCCCTCCTGATGCAGCTTGGCGACCGCCGACTCGGGAATCGTGACCGTCCAGTTCGCCTGCTCGAGCTCGGCGCGACTCATCGAGATCGTTCCACCGTCGAGACCCGCGGCGCGGAAGCGGAACCGCCACGTGTCGCCTTGGTCGATGATCTCTTCGGTCTTCGTCGTCCCGTGCGGATCGGCGATGCTGATCGGCAACCAACCGTCGCCCGTCCCATCGCTCACGTCGGTGTCGATGAGGAGATCGGACCGGTTCTGCACGGTGACGTGCGCGACCGCGTCGAGCGGGGCAAGCGAATCGACGAAGCGAACCACGAGGGTGGCTGTGCTCACGACGAACAGCCCCGCGAGCACCACGATGACGACGGACCGCGGAGAGATCCGTGGCTTCGCCGGCGGCATCGGTCGGATGGGCAACACGGTCGGGCCGCTCACAGCGCGACCTCGACCAGGACCACCGCGACCGACACGCCCAACGCGATGAGAAATCCGAACACCGCGAGCTCGTCGACGCGGGTCAACGCGTTGGGGACAGGATGGTGGGACGGGTCGTCGCAACCCGGCCGGTGACACGTGAGACACGGCGCATCGAGGCGCGACTCGCGCTCGGTGGTCGTCATGGGAGATCCTCCGTAAGAGCTGGGCGCGCGCATGCGCGCGGCGTCGCTCGCGCACCAACGTCGGTTGGTGCAGAGCCTGAACGAATGAGGTTCGGTTCAGGCGGCGAACGGTGGTGCGCGTTCGCGGAACTGCCGACTCGACGCGACGTCGAGCGAGGTGCTCCAGCGTGCGATGCGTCGGCGATTGGCGATCGCGAGCGCGACCGCCGCGGAGCCGACGAGGATGCCGATCGTGAGTCGGTGCTGTTCGCCCGATCCGCGCTGCTCGGCACCACTGCGTTCAGCGCGCGGCAGCGCGGCATCGGGGTTGACCCAATCGGCTTCACCGCCGATTCGTGCTTGCGCGGCGCCCTGTGCGCGATCGAGCCCGCCTCCACCGTCAAGCGAGACGCCGAGCGTGGCGGTGCCGAACACGATCACCGCCGCGAGCAGCGCCCACCGCGTGCGTGTCGTAGCGGTCCGCGACATCACGCGAGGATAGGACGCAGCATTCATGAGGGCAGGCAGGCTGCCGGCACGGCGGCGTGAAGAACGGAGCGGCATGAGCGAGCACGAAGGACAGACGCTGGTCGACACGTCCCTGGGCACGGTGGGACATCTCGACGAGGGCGACGGTCCGTGCGTGCTGTTCGTGCACGGATCGCCGGGCGGTGCCGACCAAGGATCGCTGATGACACGCTTTCTACGCGAGCGAGGGTGGCGCACGATCACGTTCTCCCGGCCCGGTTACCTCGACACTCCTCTCACCGACGACAACCGGACCCCCGACGCGCAAGCAGCGCTCGCGCTCGCACTCATGGACACGCTCGATGTCGAGCGGTTCGCACTCATGTGCTGGTCGGGTGGCGGACCGTCGTCGTACCGCCTTGCCGCGACGGCACCCGAGCGTGTCACGTCGCTCGCGGCGATCGCCGCGGTGAGCGGTCCGTTCGATTTCGAAGGCGCGGGCGAAGAGAAGCTGCTCATGAGTGGCTTCGGCGCATGGTTGATGAAGGAGATGGTGCGCCACACACCGAGGGAGACGGTGAAGTCACTCGTCAAACAAGAGGGATCGCTCAGCCGCTCGGAGCGCAAGGAGCTCGTCCAGACCATCTGGGACGACGACACCACGCGTCAGTGGGCGCTCGACCTCATGGAGACGATCGTCGGTGATCGCAAGGCCGGCTTCGCAAACGATCTCGACCAGTTCAAGCACCTCGACCTCGGGCTGGAGAACGTGACGACCAACGTGCTCCTCGTCCACGCGAAGACCGACGCCGACGTGCCGTACGCGCAGAGCGAACACTCACGCGCAGCCCTCCCGCACGCGGAGCTCGCGACGATCGACGTTGGCACACACGTCAGCGTGTGGACCGACCACGACTCGCGCATCCATCAAGACCGCATCGCGAACTTCCTGGTTCAGCCGTAGCGCAACTCGCAGCGACGACACCGCCGCAAGTTCGTTGCGTGTGCCCCGTCACGTTCGAAACCCGAGCGCAGCCATCGCTAGGGCGAGGGCTACGAGCGACCGGCCGCGTGATCCGGCGCGTCGTCGGCTGACCGCTCGCCTTCGGTGACGCTCATCACGCCAGCCAACACGAGGCCGAACGCGACGTGGGCGAGCGCGTTCGACACTTGACGAGCGCGGTCGTCCCGAGTCGCAGCAGGCATCAGCCGAAGTGTGGGGAGCACGCCGAGATAGCTCACGCCCCAGATCGTTCCGGCGTATCCGACACCGGAAACGATCCGCCGTGCGCGCGGCGCGAACGCGCCGTAGACCGCGCCGGCGGCTGCGCCGAAGACGAGGTGCGCGATCACGGCTTCGGAGACGAGCTCGATACCCTGCGAGGTGCGGCCGGGTCGCATACGGCTGAATCGTTTGGTGATCTCGACCGGCGGCGGTCGACGCGCCTTCGCGATCGAGCCAGGCCACTGGACGACCGACATCGCCAGCGTCGCCGCGACCCCGGCGCCCGCTCCTCGGGCAACTCGCCGCAGCCTCTCGCCGGCCCGGTTGCGATCCACCACGATTTTGTCCTCTCCGGCGACGGTCCCGATGGGCGCCACCAGCGAAACGAACTGCCGCGACGGAGCAGCCGCTCACTGCCCGAGTCCCTACCCGTCTCGAAGGCGAGGGAACCGTCGCGACCTCGGCCGTCGCGCCTTCGGGAGGTGTCCCGGTCGCCGGCGTCGGGTAGGTCGGGGAGGTCGTCGAACACCACCGAGGTCCCCGGACCCGAACGAGAGCAGAGGCCGATGCCCGATCGCACGAATGAGCTCGCAGGCAAGAAGATCGCCTTCCTCGTCGCGAACGAGGGCGTCGAGGAAGCCGAGCTCACGACTCCGTGGGACGCGGTCACTGCCGCAGGCGGGACCGCCGAGCTGATCGCCACGAGCGAAGGCACCGTGCAGTGCTTCCGCCACCTCGACAAGGCGCGCACCGTCGCGGTCGACCATGCCGTCGGCGATGTGGCTGCTGCCGACTACGACGCACTCGTGTTGCCGGGTGGCGTGGCCAACGCCGACGAGCTGCGCACCGATCACCACGCCGTCAAATTCGTGCGCGACTTCTTCACCGCCGACAAGCCGACCGCGGTCATCTGCCACGGTCCGTGGATCCTCGCCGAGGCCGGCGTGCTCGAGGGCCGCACCCTCACCTCGTGGCCGAGCCTGAAGACGGACTTGCACAACGCGGGCGCCAATTGGGTCGACGAGGAAGTGCGGGTCGACGGCTCGCTCGTGAGCAGTCGCAAGCCCGACGATCTCCCGGCGTTCTGTCGCGAGGCGATCCGCGCGTTCGCCGCCACCCCGGTTCGCAGCTGAACTCGACCGACTCGGCAGTCGCGCGATGAGCCCGACGGCAGTGCCGTCACTGCATCACTTCGAGCCCGACGACCTCCTGCTTCGTCGCGTGCGGCGCGGCCGCGGTTTCAGCTACCACGACCAACGTGATGCGCGGGTCGACGACCCCGACACGCTGGCTCGCATCCGAGCGCTCGCCATCCCTCCTGCGTGGGTCGATGTGCGCGTGAGTGACCGGGCCGACTCGCACCTGCAAGCGGTCGGTCGCGACGCCCGCGGCAGGATGCAATACCGGTACCACCAGGACTGGCGCGCCTTCCGCGACCGGGTGAAGTTCGATCGCCTGACGGTGTTCGGGGAGACGCTCCCGGCAGTGCGCACGCGCATCGCGCGCGACCTCACGCTCAAAGGGATGCCACGCGACAAGGTGATCGCGACGATCGTTGCCCTCTTGCAGACGACGCTGATTCGCGTCGGCAACGAGGAGTATGCGCGCACGAACGGTGCCTACGGGTTGACCACGTTCCGCAACCGTCACGCGAAGATCTCGGGCAGCGAGATCGAGTTCGTGTTCGTTGGCAAGAGCGGCCTCCGCCACGACGTGCATGTTCGCGACGCGCGCGTCGCGCGCGTGCTGCGCCGCTGCCAGGAGATCCCCGGCCAACGCCTCTTCCAATACGTCGATCCCGATGACGGCGTCGTGCCCGTGTACTCGAACGACGTGAACGACTACCTCCGAGACGCCTCGGGCGTGGACGTCACCGCGAAGGACTTCCGCACGTGGGTGGCGACGGTCACGGCGGCCGCCGCGCTGGGTCCACTCGATCCGCCGGAGAGCGAGACCGAAGCGAAGAAGGTGATCAACGACGTGGTGCGCGAGGTTGCGTTCGAGCTCGGCAACACACCGGCGGTGTCGCGGGCGTCGTACATCCACCCGAAGGTGCTGACCGACTTCGCCTCCGGTGCGCTGCGCGACGAGTGGAGCACCGCGGCGCCTCGTCGCTCCGGGCTCACGCTCGAGGAGCGTCACACGATGTTGGTGCTCGACCCGAGCCGTCGCCGGCGCGCACGTCGACCACGCGCGGCCGCGGCCTGATCCGTCTCACGGTTGCGGTTCGGGCGTCTTCGCTTCGAGATCACGATCGTGGTCGAACGCGACTTCGACGTGCTGCTCGGGTCGGCGCGCCTCGGCCTGCGCGACATCGGCAAGCACCTGCTCGTCGGCCGGGGTGAGCGGCGGCGGAGCGAGGCTTCGAGGAACGAGACGGCGCGCCGCCACCACGTTCACCTCCGCGGCGATGAGCGCGATCTGGGCGACGAGGTACAGCACGAACAGCAGGCCAAGCACCACGCCGAAGAATCCGTACAGCTCGCTCGTGTGCCTGAGCTGGCGTGCCACCAACCAACCCCCAAGCAGTTGCACGCCCGTGAACGCAATGCCGCCCACGATCGCGCCCGGCCACAGATCACGCCCCGCGATGACCTTCGGCGTGAGCACACGGAAGGCGAGCCACGACAGCGCGACGTTGAGCCCCGCGGTGCCCGCGATGGTCACGGCGCTGACCACGACCGATTCGGGGATCAGCGCGGCAGCCGCGGCGAGTGTGGTCGTCGCCACCACCGCAACGCCGAGCACGCCCAGCACGAGCAATGCGCGAGCAAGGCGCGGGAAGAAGCTCGGTCGCGCCGGCCCCGGGATGTTCCACACCTGCGCCATCGAGTGTTGGGCCGCCTGCGCGACGCCGAGCGATCCCCACACGAGGCTGACCAGTCCGATGGCCAGCCCGACGCCGTTCCCACCCAACGCGTGCACGTTCTGCTTCAACTGCGCGCCCACGATCGGGAAGTCCGCGACGGCGGTGTCGAGCAGGTCGTTGCGCAATGCCGCGTTGTCGTGCAGGAAGAATCCGAGCGTGGTGACAAACACGAGCAGCAGCGGAAAGATCGACAGGAACGCGTAGTACGCGATCAACGCGGCGAGGTGGCTTCCACGGTCGTCGCCGTACTTCTTGACGACACCGACGACGAATGCAGTCGGACGGTGACGCTGCTGCCACCGATCGAACGCGGCGATGATCCGACGGACGAGGTCCATCACGCAGGGTTGCCCGGAACCGCCCTCTGACAATCTCGGCCTGACCATCTCGGCCTAGCCTTGCGTCGGGCACGGGTGTTCGACGCGCGGGAGACGCACCAGGATGAGCGAACCCACCGATCCACGTGCCACCGGGAACTCGGATCGTCATGAAACCGAGGCCGAGCGCATCGACCGCAACCTCGACGAGTTGCTGCAGGAGTTGCGCGTCGCCAGCGTGGGCGTGCAGGTGCTGTTCGCGTTCTTGCTCTCGTTGCCCTTCACGTTGCGCTTCGAAGAGCTCTCCGCCACGCAGCACGCGATTTACACCTGCGACCTTCTGTTCGCGGCGCTCGCAACTGCGCTGCTGATCGCACCCGCGGCGCATCACCGGCTCGCGTTCCGTCGCCACGAGAAGGCGCGGGTGTTGCGACGCGGGAACCGGCTCGCGATCCTCGGCCTGCTGTCGGTCGCGGCCGCGATCTCCGGCTCGGTGCTCCTCGTGCTGAGCACCGTCTACGACAGCGCGGTCGTCCCCGTGATCGCAGGTGCCGTCGCCGCGGTCTTCGTGATTCTGTGGTTCGTGTTGCCGAGGGTCGGCGACGGCCCGGAGATCTACTGACCATGGACGTCGCCGCACTGCTGCTCGAGCTCTACGGCCGGGTGCCGCCATTGGCGCGCGCCGCGGTCGACGGCCTGAGCGCCGAACAGCTCGGCGCGCGGCTCGCGCCCGACACGAACCCGATCGGGTGGCTCGTCTGGCATCTCACTCGCGTGCAGGACCACCACGTCGCCGAGCTCCTCGAGTCGGATCAGATCCGGGTCGCGAGTGACTGGCCGTCGCATTTCGGTCTCGAGCCCGACCCGCACAACACGGGGTACGGACACACGTCGGACGACGTCGCGGCGGTCCGCCCCACCTCGCCCGATGCGCTGCTCGGCTATCTCTCCGCCGTCGACGAGCGCACGACCATCTTTCTCGCCGCGCTCACTGCGTCCGATCTCGATCGCATCGTCGATCGCCGCTGGGATCCGCCGGTCACCCTCGGCGTCCGCCTGGTGAGCATCGCGGACGACTCGCTGCAGCACGTCGGGCAGGCCGCATACGCACGTGGCCTGCTCGACTCTGAGCGCGCCGCGCAACCTCTCGGCGACAGTTAGTTTGCCTCGCTAACTATCTGGCATACTTGAGCCATGGAGATCCACGCGCCGACACGGCACGACGGCGCTCCGCACGCGGACCCGCCGCGCCGCGCGGGCGGTGTCTCGGGGGTCGCGCGCACCACCTTCCGCTCGCTGAAGCACCGCAACTTCCGGCTCTTCTTCTGCGGCCAGCTGATCTCGCAGTCCGGCACCTGGCTCACGATGATCGCCCTCACCCTCCTGGTGCTGCATCTCACGAGCAGCGGCGTCGCCATCGGCATCATGGCCGCGTGCCAGTTCCTGCCCATCCTCCTCCTCGGCGCGTACGGCGGGCTCGTCGCCGATCGTTCCGACAAGCGCAAGCTCCTGGTCATCACGCAGACCCTCGAGATGTTCCAGTCGTTCGCGCTCGCGGCGCTCGCGTTCCTGCCCCACCCTCCTCTCGCCGCGTTCTACGTGGTCGCGCTCGCCGGCGGTGTGATGTTGGCGTTCGACAATCCGGCTCGTCGCTCGTTCGTGTCGGAGATGGTTCCGCACGACGACGTGCAGAACGCGGTGATGCTCAACTCCGCGATCATGACCTCGTCGCGCATCATCGGCCCTGCGATCGCAGGCGTGCTGGTGGTTGCCTTCGGCTTCGGATGGACGTTCGCGCTCGACGGCATCTCATACCTTGCCGTCATCGCCAGCTTGCTGATGATGCGCACGGCGGAGTTGCACCCGTCGCCGCGGGTCGAGAAGGCGAAGGGGCAGATGCGCGCCGCGTTCACCTACATCCGGAAGGTCCCGTCGCTGTGGATCTCGCTCGCGATGTTGACGGTGATCGGCACGCTCTCGTTCAACTTCCCGGTAGTGTTCCCGCTGTTCGTCGAGCGCACGTTGCACGGCAACACCACGTCATTCACGATGATGTACTCGGTGCTCAGCGTGGGATCACTGATCGGCGCACTCACCGCCGCGCACTTGCAGTCGGTCGGCACGATCCACGTGGTGCGCGCGGCATTCGCTTTCGGCGCCGCGCTGCTCGCGTTGGCGTTGGTGCCGACGTTGCCGTTCGCGTTCCCGGTCTCCCTGTTCGTCGGCGCGTCCAGCATCCTGTTCATCACCACGTCGACGGCGATCGTGCAGATGCGCAGCGATCCGACCATGCGCGGACGGGTACTCGCGCTGCAAGCCGTGCTGTTCCTCGGCACCACGCCGATCGGCGGCCCGATCCTCGGCTACATCTGTGACGCGTTCGGCGCGCGTGCGGGCATCCTCGTCGGTGCAGTGGCCGCAGTTGCCGCCGCCGCGTGGGGGCTCGCGATGCACCGGCGGGTCGTCGCACGTACGCATCACGCGCCGACCGGCACGGCGCAGGAGCGAGAGATGGCATGGTGAGCGAAATCCACGTCCGGGTGCTCGAACCGCGCTGACGCCGGAGGCGCTACCACTCCGGCCGAAGCGGACGCACGCGCCCCGGAAGGGCCATCTCAGGCGGATCACAGCGCTCGGGGGGCACCATGACGTCACACGATCCCCGAGTGTGAGGTCAACCACGTGAGCGACGAGACCCCCGCAGGCGCAGGCGAGCCGACCGAGGCTGCGTCCACCCCTGCCACGCCCCCTGCCAGCACCCCCGAACCGACACCGGCCGCGACGACTCCTCCCCCGACGACTCCCGCCCCGACGACATCGGCAGCCCCGTCGGCGGACGAGCCCGTGACGGCGCAGACGGTCAACACCACCGACGAGACGCCGACGGTTGCCGCGGATCCCCCCACCGCAGCGACCGAGTTCCAACGGAGCGAGATCGGTGCGACAGCTCCTCCCGCCGCCGCAGCTGTCGCGCCATCCACCGACGACCGAGGCCGGGGCGTGTTCGTCCCGGCCTGGGTCGCGGTGGTCGTCGGTGTGCTGCTCATCGCGGGCCTCGGCTTCGCGATCGGTTGGGCCGCGGCACCCGGCGATTCCGACTCGTCCAACGCCGTGTCGGCCCAGCCCGGTGGGCGGAATGGTTCGAACCAGGTGCCGAGCTTCCCGGGCAACGGCAACGGCAACACGAACGGCAATGGCGGTGGTCTGCCGACGTTCCCCGGGAACGGGAACGGCAACGGCAACGGGAACGGCAACAGCTCGGGCGGCTCGACCACGCCCCCTGCGACGACCGGTGGCGCGTTCGTCGGTGTGTCGGTGGACTCCGCCGGCAACGACGGCGGCGCCACGATCACCGCCGTGTCGAACGACAGCCCGGCGGCCGATGCGGGCCTGAAGGAAGGCGACGTGATCACCGCCGTCGACGGCACGAAGATCACCAGCTCGCTCGACCTCGTTCGTCAGATCCGGTCGCACGACCCGGGCGACACGATCACGGTCACGTACACCCGTGGCGGATCGTCGTCCGACGTGAAGGTGAAGCTCGAGACCCGCTCCACCACCTCGACGTCTTGACCACCGGCTCCCCCTCGACCAGCGCCGGGCGCCCATCGCACCCGGCGTTCGTCGCGCTCGCCACGCGCGCACCCGACCATCGCGGTGGCACCGCGTAACGTTGCGTGGTGGCTGCCGCGTATTCCGACGCCGTCATCGCCGGCGTGAACAAGGCCGGAACCACGTCGCTGTTCGTGTCGCTGTCGACCCACCCCGACATCGCACCGTCGGACATCAAAGAGACGCGTTTCTTCCTGCCTGCACGCTACGGCGAGCCCGTAGGCCCCACGTCGGAGTACAACGACCACTTCCGCGACGCGGGCACCGAGGCCGTACACCTCGAGGCAACGCCGAGTCTCTTCTACGGCGGCGGCGCGGCGGCCGCAGTGCTCGAGTCGCAGCTGCGCGACCCGCATGTGATCCTCGTGCTGCGCGAACCGGTCGCGCGCGCGATCTCGTTCTTCACGTACCAGAAGGTTCGGTTGCGTTTTCCCGCCGACCTGTCGATCGACGACTACCTCGCCGCGGCCGATCGGCTCACCGACGCGGATTTCGCGAACCCCGACAACGAGCCGTACATGGCGATTCGAGGTGGCTGCTACGCCGACGATCTCGGCGCGTGGCTCGACACCTTCGGACCCGATCGTCTGCACATCGTGTGGTTCGAGGACCTCGTGAACGACGAGGCCGCAGTGCTCGGCGCGCTGGCGACGTTCCTCGGGATCGATCCGGGTGCGTTCCCGACCCAGGAGCTCAGCTCCGAGAACCGAACTACGGGGTACAAGAACGCGCGTGCGCAGCAGTTCGCACTCACGGTCAACGATCGGCTCGAGCGCGCGTTCCGCAAGCATCCCGAGTTGAAGCGCAGGATCCGCGCGCTGTACTACAAGGTGAACGGCCGTCCCGTCGACGACGCGGTTCCGTCACGCGTGCGCGACGAGCTCGTTGCGCGCTTCCGCGAACCGAACGCACGCCTCGCCGCGCAGCTCGACGCCGCAGGCATCCCCCTCGCCCCCTGGCTGACCGCTCACACGCCAACTCCCTGACCCCTCGGCCGGCGGGTCAGAGATCGAGATCGCCGACCACGTCGGGTTCGACGGGTTCGACGGGTTCGAGCGAAGCGGCTTCGATCGGGCCGACGTCGAGGCCGGCCTCGCCCGCCGGCACGCGCTTCGGCAGGAGTCGCAGCATCACGAAGTAGGCGCCGCCACCGACGAGGCCAACCATCGCCAACGTGGCGAACGTCGGCACGCGACCGTTGGGTGACAACAGGTGCACCACCAGCCACGCTCCTCCACCCAGCAACACCGAGAGGCCGAGCGCGCGCCACAACATGTGCGGGAACAACGGCTGTCGCAACCTGCGTCGCAACACGATCCACATGACCACGGTGCCGAGGAAGTACGCCAGGCTGTGCCCGAGCCCGAGCACCACCACCTTGGCTGCGCCGTCACGCACCAGAAGCCCCGCGACGACCATCGACAACGCGCCGATCGCCGCCGTCGCGAACGCGACCAGCGCGGGCGTGCGACTGTCACCGAGCGCGTAGCTGCAGCGAGCGAGCAGGAGGAACGTGCAGTAGGTGAAGAGACCGATTCCGAGCGAACCGAGCGCGGCGGCGTAGAGGTCGGCGCGGTTGTCGCCGACCGCGATCACCTCCATCATGGGCTTGGCCAGCGCGACGAGCGCGGCCGACACCGGCAACACCAACATCGCGGTGGTGTTCAATGCCCATCGCACACGGTCGGCGAACGCAGCGAGGTCGCCGCGCGCGGCGTCGAGCGACACCTCGGTGAGCGTGGTCGCCTGGATCGGCTCGGCGAGGATCGCGTACGGCGCCAGGAACGCCACGAACGCGAACTGGTACGCGACGACGCCACCGGCAACCTGGTTGCCCATCACGATCGATGCGAGCAGCAACACACCGACCCCGCCGTGTTGGAACACCGCCCACGCCGAGAGCTTGAGCATGCGCCGCACGTCGGGGTCGCGCACACGCAACGACGGTCGGAAGCGGAAACCCGCACGCAGCGCGCCGACCACCGGTACGCCCACGTACCCGATGACCCCGAGCAGTCCACCGATGCCGAGGATCCACTTCTCGGTGAGCGTGAGGTCGAGCCCCGGTTCGGTGCCGGCCACGAGCCAGAACACCACGAGCGACGCGACCACGAACACCGTGTTGGCGATCGGGGCGACCGCGGTGATCACGTACTGCCGTTTGGCGAAGAGGAGCCCGGTGGCCACGGTGCCGACCACGTAGAAGCACACCTGCGGGATGAAGAAGTAGAGCCAGAAGGTGGCGAGATGGACCTGCTGGTCGCTGATCTCCTGCGTCGGTGCCCCGCTCGACAAGAGACGCGCGATCTGAGGGGCGAGGATCATGCCGATCACGCTGACCACGCCCATCGCGAGCAACCCGAGGCCCAGCATCCCGCCCGCGAGGTCCTCTGCCCGGCGCTTCTCGCCCCCCTCGAGGAACGAGACGAACGTGGGCACCAGCACCGCCGACAGCGCGCCGGCGGCCAGCAACTCGAACAGCACGTTCGAGACCGAGGCCGACGACTGGTAGGTGTTGCCGAGGTAGGTAGTGCCCAGGATCGCGGCGATGGCGAACACCCGCACGAACCCGATGCCCCGCGACGTGAACGTCGCGACACTCATGCGCGTCGCCGCGCGTGTGGGGTTCTCGACGGCCGGCACGCGTTGAGCCTAAAGCGGTCCAGCTCCCGATCTGAGCCTCGATCCGGTCTCCCGACCTTCCTGCGCACCCGCGCGCGTTTCGGGCGCGCCAGGCGGCATCCTGGTGACTGAGATCACCCACCCGCCGGAGATTTGACCGCATCTGGGGGGAGCCGTCAGCCCGGCGGGTGGGTGCCTTCGAACGGATGACCGGACACATCCGGCTTCTAGGCTGCCCTCATGGATTCTCGTGTTGGTGCGCTCGAGGTCGCCGCGCGGGCGTTGCTCGACGAACGTCGTCCGCTCACGCGCGACGAGGTGCGCGCGATCGCGGCGCTCCCCCTCGATGAGCTGCCCGACCTGGTGTCCTTGGCTCACCGCGTGCGCCTCGCGTACTGCGGTCCGGAGGTCGAGCTCGAGAGCTTGATCAACGCCAAGTCGGGTGCATGCCCGGAAGACTGCGCGTTCTGTTCGCAGTCGGTGAAGTTCGAGACCGAAGTCGACGTGTATCCGTTCCTCGACCTCGATGAGATCCTCGCCGCCGCGCGCGCCACACGCGACGCAGGCGCCACCCAGTTCTGCATAGTGGTCGCGGTGCGTGGACCGTCGGAACGACTGCTCACCAAGGTGATCGACGCGGTCGACGCCGTGCACCGCGAGACGGGCCTCGAGGTGGCCTGTTCGCTCGGCTTGCTCGAGCCCGGTCAGGCGGAACGTCTCTCGGCATCGGGTGTGAAGCGCTACAACCACAACCTCGAAGCCTGTCGCGAGGTGTTCCCGCAGATCTGCACGACGCATTCGTACGACGACCGCGTCGCGACCGCGCAGCTCGCGATCGACTCCGGCATGGAGCTGTGCTGCGGCGGCATCCTCGGCATGGGAGAGACACTCGACCAGCGCATCGACTTCGCGTTCGAACTCGCCGAGCTCGACCCGGTCGAAGTGCCGATGAACTTCTTGCTGCCGTCCGGCACGCCGCTCGGCGACGAGCGACTCATCTCCCCGCGCGAAGCGCTCCAAGCGATCGCACTGTTCCGCCTCGTGCTGCCCGCGGCCTGGATTCGTCTGGCGGGTGGCCGCGAGTACGTGCTCGGCGAGTTGCAGGCGATGGGCTTGCTCGCCGGTGCGAACGCGTTGATCGTCGGCAACTACCTCACCACGGGTGGCCGCGCGGCAGAGGAAGACCTGGCGTTGCTCGACGCGCTCGGGATGCCCGTGGCCGACGGCCCGGGCGAAGGTCGGTTCGTGATCGACGCCGTGGGCGCACATTCCCTCCCCGCCAAACCCGTCCGCACCACCATCCCCGTCCAGAGCGTCTGACAACTCGGTAGTCAGGATTCTGGGGTGCCGGCGACGAGCCGGCCGGTGCGGAAGAACGTGGCGCGGGGTGCGGGCAGGTAGAGGTCGTACTGGCCGACCACCCACCAGCACGCGAACAGGCCGATCAACTCCTCGACGATCACGACGCCGACCGACGGCAGCAGCGCGTCGTGTGTGAACGAGGTACCGAGGAACGGCCACCAGAACAACTCCGTGTTGGTGAACGCGCCCGACAGCACCAGGCCGGCGAACACACCGATGGGCAGGCACAGCAGCCGTCGGCGCAGCAAGCGCGGGCGGCCGATCGTGCCGAGCATCACGATGGCGAGCAGCACGACGGCGAACACCAACGTGTATCCGTAGGAGCGGTACCCGAAGGGCAGGTCGAGCAACAAGGGCAGCATCGAGCCGAGGGCGATCAGCCGGTAGTCGACTCCCACGCTGCGGAAGATCGTCGCGACGCCCAGCACCGACAGGCCGATGTACCAGAAGAACATCGGCGCGTCACGCGAGGTCGAGCGCCGCGTTCACGAGCGCATCGGCGTCGCGGTTGAGCTCGCGTCGTACGTGTGCGATGTCGACGCGGTCGAAGTCGTCGAGCAACGAACGCGCGCGGTCACACAGCGGACGGAGGTGTGCTTGCTTCACCTTCCAGCGACCTTCGACCTGTTCGATCACCAACTTCGAGTCGCCGCGCACCTGCACCGAACGCGCGTGCATCGCGCGCGCCGCTTCGAGGCCGGCGATCAGCGCCTTGTACTCGGCCACGTTGTTGGTGGTCACGCCGATCGCTTCGCTCACCGATGCGAGCACCGCGCGCGGTTCACGCAGCCCGTCGAACACCACCGCGCCGATCGCGGCGGGTCCGGGGTTGCCGCGCGAACCACCGTCGAAGTAGATGGCGACTTCGTCGGGACCGGCCGCTGCGCCGTCGCCGTGCGGCTCACCGTCGGCGTCGAAGAGCGTCACGGAACGAGGATGCAGCCGCAGTTGTCGCAATAGGCGAGCGTGCCCTCGGGCGCCTTCTTGATCCGCTCCACCTCGGTGGACGGGATGCTGAGGTGACAGCCCTGGCACGTGCCTCCCACCAGGCGGGCCACGCCCGACGCGCCGGCGCCGCCGGCCTGCGCTCGACGTGCTGCGTACGCGGCGACGAGGGCCGGGTCGATGCCCGCGGCGATCGTGTCGCGCGCACCGCGCTCGACGACCATCTCGGCGTCGATCTCGGCCTCGCTCTCCGCCAGGTTCGCCTGGAGCCCCAAGCCTTCGTCGCGCAGCGCGGCCAGCTGCGTGTCGAAGTCGGCGAGCTCAGCGTCGAGCGGCTCGCGTTGCTCCATCGCTTCGAGCTCGCGATTCTCCACGTCGCGCTGATGCCGCTGCAAGCTCTCGACGTCGGCCTGCATCGCTTGGAGCTCGCGCGGCGACGAGATCTCGCCCGAGTACATCTTGGCGTCGACTTCCTTGGCCTTCGCTTCGAGCGCGCGCGCTTCGTCGTCGAGACGTTGCTCTTCTCGCGCGACTTCGTCGCGCTTCACCTGCGTGTCGGCACGTCGCGCGCCGAGTGCGGCGTGCTGTGCGCGGGTGCGGCTGAGGGCGTCGCGCGCCGGAAGCGTGTCGCGGCGGAGTTTGAGACGGTCGAGCGCAAGGTCGCGTTCTTGGAGCGCCAGGAGCTCCTCGAGCGGGTTCGTCACCGTCGTCCATTCATCAGCCGTTTCCAGGTTTGGTGCTGGGCACCGTACCGGGCGGAGTGGTGCCAGGTGTCGGGCCGGGCGTGACAGCCCGAGCGGTGGGGGTGGTCGGCAGCTGCTGCACCGTCGGCTGGTCGGGAACGACCGGCGGCGCGATGACCTGCGGCGCACTTCGGCCGCCATCGGGGTTCGCGTACTGGCCGGGGCGCGCGCACACCGGGCCCGGGTTCGGCAGTGGGATGTTGACCTGGCCTTCGAGGGCCTGCGACATGAACGCTGAGAAGATCGGCGCCGAGCTGTCACCTCCGTAGCCCGCGCCGCCGACCGCGCTCGCCCGGTAACCGAACCACACTGAGGTGGCGAGCTGCGGCACTGCCCCGATGAACCACGCGTCAGTCGTGTGGTCGGTGGTACCGGTCTTGCCGTACGGGGTCTGACCGCCGACGGCCGCCGCGCCGCCCGTGCCGCCGGTGATCACGGTGCGCATCACGTTCTGCTCGCACTGCGCCACCTCGGGCGTGAGCACCTGCTCACCCGGGCGGGAGGAGTTGTCGATCAGCGTGGTGCCGTCGGGGTTGAGCACCTTCTGCACGAACACCGGGTCGTGGTGCAACCCATTGTTGGCGATCGTGGCCATCACCGTGGCCATCTCGAGCGGCGTGGCCTCGATCGTGCCGATCGACAGGTTGAGCACCTTCTGCAACGTGCCCTGCGTGAGGCCCATCTGCTTGGCCAGCGCGATCACCTTGTCTTGGCCGACGCTGGTGGAGAGGCGCACGAACGCGCAGTTGATCGACGCCGCGGTGGAGTGCGCGAGCGTGTGGAGACCGTTCTCGGCGCCGTCGGCCGAGTTGTTCGGCAATTGCTCGACCGGAACGCCGGGGAACTGCGACGGCAC
>JBEVLJ010000120.1:0-3418 GCA_040509195.1 Acidimicrobiia bacterium | reverse complement strand
AGGCAGTGACGTAGACGGCGCGGGCGAACACCAGCAGACGCCATGCGATCGCGGTGCTCTGGTCGAGCCAACACGGGACCCGAACCGGAGTGCCGTTGTCCTCACCATCAACCATCGCGTGAGCACCTGTACGAGGGGCGTCCCCGTGCTGTGTCGAATGGCGCTGGCGTTCAGGGGCGACGCGGGGTCTCGACGACCGTCAGACCTTCTGGTGACTCCAGCACGCGGCACTCGTCACCCTGGACTTCGATCGACAGTCGTCCAGACCCGAGTGGGACACCTTCGAGACGAATGGTGCCGAGCCAAGGCGGGCAGTGCGGAGTCACATGGATCAGGCCTCGGGGAACATCAGGGTCGAGTCCGACCACGGCTCGGAGGAGGAGCAGCGGTGAGGCAGCCGACCAGGCCTGAGGCGAGCACGAGGTCGGATAGCGCACGGGGAACGGCAACTCGTCGCGACCGATGCCCGCGAAGAGCTCGGGCATTCGATCCGAAAAGCTCACCGCCGCATCGACCAGGCCGGCGAGCACGGAGTGCGCGGCGTCGTGGTGACCTGCCCGACTGAGGCCCGCGGCGCCGATGGCCGAGTCGTGTGGCCACACACTGCCGTTGTGATAGCTCAGCGGGTTGTATCCCACCATCGACGATGCGAGCGTGCGCAGACCCCAGCCGTTGAACATCTCGCTCGACATGAGCTTCGCGGTGACGAGCTGAATCTTCTCGTCTTCGACGATGCCGGTCCACAAACAATGCCCGATGTTCGAGGTCAGCGCATCGATCGGTTGCTTGCGCGCGTCGAGGCCGAGCGCGAACCACCCACGATCGGCCAACCAGAAATCGCGGTTGAAACGCTCCTTCAGATCGACGGCCCGTGACCGCAATTCGTGTGCCCGCGCGGCGTCGCCGTCGTCGTCAGCCATTTCGGCGCGCGCGAGGAACGCGGCGTACACGTAGCCCTGCACTTCGGCCAACGCGATCGGCGGGTCGGCGAGGCGCCCGTCGATGAACCGGATCGAGTCGAAGGAGTCCTTCCAGCCCTGATTCGCCAGACCTTGCTCGTTGAGCTGCTGATACTCGACGTACCCGTCGCCGTCGCGGTCGCCGAACTCGGTGATCCACGCGAGCGCACGGTCGGCGGCAGGGAGCAGCGCGCGCACGGCCTCCGGCCGACAACCCCAACGATGAAGCTCACCAAGCAACATGACGAACAACGGGGTCGCATCGACGCTGCCGTAGTAGACGGTGCCGCCTCCCAGGCTCAGCTCCGCCGCCTCGCCGAAGCGCATCTCGTGCAGGATTCGGCCGGGCTGCTCCTCGGTTCGTTCGTCGACCTGCGAACCCTGGAAGCGGGCGAGTGTCTCGAGCGTTCCGAGGGCCAGCTCAGGATCGACGAGCAGCGCCATCCACGACGTGAGCAAGCTGTCGCGTCCGAACACCGTCATGAACCAGGGCGCTCCGGCGGCGATGACGGAGCGTTCGGGAAACTCAGGGTCGGTGATGCGGAGCGCGGCGAGGTCTTCCGCTGATCGAGCGATCATCTCGTTCATGGGCGCGTGTTCGATCCGGATCGCGGGCCGTGCCTGGCGCCACGATTCGAGTCGCGTGACCGGTT
Source organism: Acidimicrobiia bacterium (assembly GCA_040509195.1). Lineage (GTDB taxonomy): Bacteria > Actinomycetota > Acidimicrobiia > IMCC26256 > DASPTH01 > DASUMF01. The sequence continues at coordinate 1,806 of JBEVLJ010000120.1, read as the reverse complement.
CCGACCACTCGACCGGTTCGCCACATCGATGACGCGGCTGCACCTGCACATCGTCGATCGTCGGCGTCACTTGCATGCACAGCGTCCAGTCATCACCGGGCGGAAGGATGACGTCGAAGCTCACGTTGGAGCCGCGAACGTTCGCGGCACGCGAGAAGTCGATTGCCGTGCTGCGTCGGAACGCGCCCCGCTCGTAGTGCCACGTGAGGTGACCATTGGTCGAGTCGAAGTCGCGAGCGCGGCGCGCGTCGTGCTTTCCCGCTTTCACCTCGAAGATGTCGGCGAAGTCGACGTCGAGCTCGAATTCGACCGTGCAGAAGGCGGGTTCGGTTCCGTAGTTGCGCACGACGACGTCGTCGCGCATTCCCTGGCCGACGAAGCGGGTCCGGAAGACCGCGAGCTTCGAATCGGCGATTCCCGGTGGTGGAGGCGCGCGCAACACCATTGAAGCGCTGAACGGATACGTGGCACGAGCGGAGAGCGGCTCTGGCCATTCGCCGTTGACGCGCATCCGAATCGTCGACAGGAAGCGCGTGTCCCGGTAGAAGAGTCCGTGCGGGAACCCGGTGAGCATGTCGCCGGACGGAAGCGAGATGCTGAAGCTGCTGCCGTCCACCAAGGTGACGGCCTCGCGATCATCAGCGAGGGCTGGGCTGCTCGGGTTGCTCCACGGCTGCACCACCGAAGCGCACGCTAGTTCTTCTTCTCGACAAGCGAGCCGTAGTCTCGCTGTGATGCGCATCGCCATGATCGCTCCGCCGTGGTTTCCGATTCCACCTTCGGGCTACGGCGGCATCGAAGTCGTCGTGAGCCTCCTGGTCGACGGCTTGGCGAGCACGGGCCACGACGTCACGCTCTACGCCTCTGGCGGTTCTCGCGTCAACGCCGAAGTCGTGTCGCCGCTGCTCGAAGCTCCAGATCCGGCGCTGCTCGGCTCGCCGTGGATCGATGCGTTCCATGCGTGTGCGGCCTACGACGACATCGTCCGACGAGCATCGAGTGGCACTCCCTTCGACGTGGTCCACGACCATGCAGGGATCGCAGGGCCAGCCATCGGAGCGCACGCTCGGACGGACGCGCCGATCGTCCACACACTCCACGGTCCCTGGCACGAGACGAATCGACGGTTCTACAGCCAGATCGCCGATCGAGTTGGCCTCGTCGCGATCAGCCTCTCGCAGCGAGACGAACACCCGAACCTTCCGTACGCGGGCGTCATTCACAACGGCATCGACGTCGATGCGTACCCGCTCGTCACGCAGAAGGACGACTTCTGTGTCTACATCGGTCGTGCGACGCCCGACAAGGGCCCGACGCTCGCGATCGAGATCGCGCGTCGCGCCGGTCTTCCGCTCGCGATGGTCGTGAAGCGGAACGAGCCACTCGAGCGCGCGTATTGGGACGAAGTGGTGGCACCGATGTTGCACGACGAAGTCGAGGTGTACGAGAACATCGACCATGCGCGCAAGGTCGACCTCCTCGGCCGTGCGTGCGCGATGGTGTTCCCGATCCAGTGGCCTGAACCGTTCGGCCTGGTGATGGTCGAAGCGATGGCCTGTGGTACGCCCGTGGTGACCTGCCCCTCTGGTGCTGCCGTCGAGCTCGTGGAAGAGGGCGTGACCGGCTTCCTCCGGAGCACGCTCGATGAGCTCGCTCAGGTGGTGGCCGATGCGCGTGAGTGTTCTCCCATTCGTTGTAGGGAACGCGTGGTGAAGCACTTCAGTAGCGAAACCATGGTGCGCCGTTACGCCGATCTCTATCGCGACCCGCTCAGGACGAGAAGCCTGACGCCCAGGGCGTGACGTC
>JBEVLJ010000119.1:0-6432 GCA_040509195.1 Acidimicrobiia bacterium | reverse complement strand
GGTCGACGGGCTCGTACACCGCGACACCCGTGCCGCCGGCAGGCACCAACTCGGTGCTGCCAGATCCCGATCCTTCGGCGGTGACCGGCGCGCCGGAGTCGATGGCGAGACGTGCTGCGTCGGCACGAGCACGGGCGTCGCCGCTCTGATCGGCGACGAGCTCCCCCTCACCCGCAGGCGCGGCCTCCACGGACACGGCAGACGCGCCCGCCGCCTCGTCGCGCTTGCGAGTTTCACGGCTGAGCAAGCCCGTGGTGGTGCGCGAACGCGCGCCCACGACGAGCGCGATCACGGCCAGGAGCAGGACCACGACGATTCCGATTGCGATGACCATGATCTCCTCCTCCTACAACTCGAAGAAGACGCCGTCGTTCCAGGGGAACGTGAAGTTGAAGCCGGGTCCCCGGAAGAACGACCCGATGATCACGAGCACCGCCCACATCATCAAGAAGAGGGTGAGGATCGAGATCGCGAACTTGCGGTCCTTCGGCTTGTTCGACGGGTTCTTGTCGACGAACGGCGCCACCATCAGCAGGAATAGGCCCATGCCCGGGATGGTCACACCCGCGACCATCGGGTGGAACATGGTGAGCAGTTCCTGCAGACCGAGGAAGTACCACGGCGCCTTCGACGGGTTCGGCGTCTTGTTGAAGTCGGCGAGGCCGAGCAACGGCGCGCGCACCAACGCCGAGAAGATCGTGAGCGCCGCGGTGACGATGAGGATCGCCGCGAACTCGATCACCAAGAGGTGCGGCCAGGTGTGCACCTTGTCCTGCGCCTCGGCGCGCGTCTGCTGGATCGAACCCGACTTGACGACGGTGAGCAGTCGCTGCGTGTGACCGCCCGGACCGGTCGACGTAGGTGCGGGGAGCGTGACGGTGGCCGCAGCCGCGGCGCCACCTGCCGCTGCGGCGACCTCGGCGCCGCCACCACCGACGGTGGCGCGACGACGCGCCGCCCGTTCGAGCAGGTGCGCGGGGATCTTGGTGCCGCTCGCGGTCTCGACGTCGCCTTGCGGCGCGGCCGCGGGCGGCGCATCGCTCGCGGCAGCCGCGGGCGCAGCCGCTTCGACCTCGGCGGGCGCGTCGGCAGCGGGCGCAGCCTCAGCGGGCGCGGCCTCCTCGCCCTCGACCGGCAGGCCGAGCGCTCGACGGCGCTCCTTGCTGCGTTGCAGCAGGTGTTCGGGGATCTCGGTCATCGCAGTCTCCTACAACGGCCCGGAGATGCCGCCGTCCTTGCGGACCCGCCAGAAGTGCACCGCCATGAAGATGACGATGACGAATGGCAACAGCAGCACATGGAGGACGTACCAACGCAGCAGGGTTTCGTTACTGATCTCTTTGGAGCCGAGCAGCACGTATTTCACCGAGGATCCGAAGACGGGCGTGTAGCCCATCATGTTGGTGCCCACGGTCACCGCCCACAGCGCGAGCTGGTCCCACGGGAGCAGGTAGCCGGTGAACGAGAGCAGCAGGGTGAGCGTGAGCAGCACCACGCCGATCACCCAGTTGAACTCACGCGGCGCCTTGTAGGCCCCGTGGTAGAAGACGCGCGCCATGTGCAGGAACACGGTGAGCACCATGAGGTGCGCGGCCCAGCGATGCATGTTCCTGACGAGCGAACCGAAGGTGACCGCCGTCTCCAGCGTTTGGATGGTCGGCCACGCCGACTCGGCCGTCGGCCGGTAGAAGAACATCAAGAAGATGCCGGTGACGGTGAGCAGGATGAACAGGAAGAAGGAGAGCCCACCGAGGCAGAGGGTGTACGACACCTTCACCGCGTGCCGCTTCACCTTCACCGGGTGAAGGTGGTACAGCACGTTGTTCATGATCACGTAGGAACGGTTGCGGGGGCTGTCGGTGTAGCCGCGACGGAACACCGAGCCCGGGCGGAAGATCGCCGTCCACGCCTGCGAACCGCGGACCGACTCGTCGACCTTCTCGAGGACGGCGCCGACCTTGTGCTCTTTTCCGTTTCCGTTGGCGTTGGCCACCGAACTCGTCTCCTGAACCGGTGCCGTCAGAACCGCACGCCGTAGGCGTACCCGTGGCGCACCGTGCGTGCGTGTAGGTCGCCTTCGGCGATGTCGGGCTGGAGCTTGCCGAGGATGATCACCCCGGTCGGACAGCGGTCGACGCACAGGGCGCACCGCGTGCAGATGTCTTCGTCGACGATGAACGCCACGTGATCACGTGGATCTTCGCCGGGCTGCTCCGTGTTCACCGCATCGGAGATCGCGCTCACCGAGACCATGTGGATGCATTTCCACGGGCAGATGTCGACGCAGCCTTCGCAGAGGATGCACTCGGCCTGGTCGATGTGCAGGAACTGCTTCGGCTTGACCGCGCCTTCGAGGTACTTGGCGTCGACCTCCTGCAGCTCGTAGTCGGCCACGAAGTCGGGCATCGGCGGGTTCGCGTCGGTGCGCGCCATCAGGTGGCCCCTGCGGGAGCGGGTGCGGCGGACTCGGCTTCGATCGCGCCCGCGCCGTCGGCCTCGATGGCGTCGTTCTCGTTCTTGCCGCGACGCAGCGGACGCCCGAAGCGCGACTTCTTCGGCGTCGCGGTGGTCGCTTCCTTCACCTCGCCGCGCTTCTGCCACGCGACGAACAGGTAGAGGTTGATGGCGAAGAACACGATGTAGATCGTGGCGGCGACGACGTCGCGCACGGCCTGCTTGTTGATGTCGAACGGGAAGTTGGCGATGCCGAGGCTCTGGCCGCTGCGGATCACGAAGTGCGTGGTGTCCCACTGCAGGTACTTGTCGGAGAAGGTGATCCACTCGTGCGGCACGACCGCGTACGCGAGGGTCATCATCGCGAACACGCCGACCGCGCCGGCCATGCACTCCGCCCACGTGGACGGACGGTTCGGCTTCGGGCGCTTCATCAGGGCGACGATGATCGCCAAACCGATGAAGGTGAACAACAATGCCCAGATGAGACGGCCTGCAGGCCGCATCCACGGCAACCAGTCGGGGATCAGATTGGGCATCGGGCCCGCAGTCCTCCAGGACGTGCTTCACGAAGTGACGCGGCTGCGCGCCGCTTTGTATCACGCTATCTGAACGTGGTGCTCATCCAGGGGTCGAGCGGGCACTGGTTCGTCGGCGAGTCGTCGGGTGCGACACCCTCCCGGTTCGTGCGCGACCATGCCTCTCGTGCCTGACGTCCTGGTGATCGGTGGTGGCCCGGCGGGCGCGGCGGCCGGGTACTGGTTGGCGTCGGCCGGGCATCGGGTGCTGATCGTCGAGAAGAAGCGCTTCCCGCGGGAGAAGACCTGCGGCGACGGCCTCACGCCGCGAGCCGTCAAGCAGCTCGAAGACATGGGGCTCGCCCGGCAGCTGCAGGGCCACCTGCGCTACGACGGCCTGCGGGCGATCGCCCACAACGTCACCCTGGAGATGCCCTGGCCCGACCATCCTGACTTCCCTTCGTACGGGTATGTGGTTCGCCGCCGCGACCTCGACCAGATGGTCGCGGCTCGTGCGGTGGAGGTCGGCGCCGAGCTGTGGACGGGCGCGGCGGCCGTCGAGCCGATGCGCGACGAGGCCGGGTCGGTCGTCGGCGCCGTCATCGAGCGTGACGGGGTGCGAGAGGAAGTGCGGGCGAACTACCTCGTGGTGGCCGACGGGTCGTCGTCGAAGTTCGGTTGGGCCCTGGGGACCGCCCGCGACCGCACCTATCCCCTCGGCATGGCACTGCGGGGCTACTTCACGTCGCCGTATCACGACGAGCCCTGGATCGAAAGCCACCTCGACCTGCGCGACCGTCAGGGCAACAACCTTCCCGGGTACGGGTGGATCTTCCCCGTCGGCGACGGCACGGTGAACGTGGGTGTGGGGCTGCTGTCCACCTTTGCGGGCTGGAAAGAGGTGAACACCTCCACGCTGATGGACGCGTTCGTCGCCACGGCGCCGAAGCGGTGGGGCATCTCACCGGAGACCGCGTGTGGTGCGCCGACCGGCGGGAAGCTGCCCACCGGCGGGTCGGTGAAGCCGAACATCGGGCCGAACTGGCTGGTGGTCGGCGACGCGGCGGGATCCGTCAACCCGTTCAACGGCGAGGGCATCTCCGTGGCGTACGAGACTGGCCGCATGGCGGCGTCGGCGGTGTCGTCGGCGTTGACGACGGGCGACGGATGGCGGCTGTCGCAGTACCCCGCGGAGGTGCAGGCCACCTACGAGCTGTACTGGAAGGTGGCCCGGGTGTTCGTGCGGGCCATCGGCAACCCGGCAGTCATGCGCGAGCTCACCCGGGTCGGGATGCGCTCGAGGCCGCTGATGGAGTGGGTCCTGCGCATCATGGCCAACCTCCTCCGTCCCGACGAGCGCGGGCCCGCCGAAGTCGCCTACAAGATGGCCGCCGCCATCGTGAAGGTCGCCCCCGACCCCTCCGGCCACCGCTGAGGCGCTCTAGGCCTCCCGCCTCTCCCCTTCCCCAACCCCCAAATTGCGTTTGGATCCCGCGCATAGCGCGCGACGGTCACGCAATTTCCGGACGCGTGTGACAGGAACTTCGTGCATACGTCATTCTGTGTATGCAGGACGTATCGAGACCGAGACCACGACAGAACGTCGACGCGCTGATCGCTCGTCTCAGCGAGCAGCAACACGGAATCTTCACCTTGCGAGACACCGTCGAGATCGGCATCTCGCCAGGTCAGCGATTTCGGCGGACGCGAGCTGGCCGTTGGGCCGAGCTGTATCCCGGGGTCTACTGCATCGCAGGACCGCCGCTTCCTTGGGAGTCGCAGCTGCTCGCGGCATGTGTTGCGTCGAGATCCCGCGGACGCGCCTCGCACCGAGGAGCCGCCGAGATGCATCACCTTCCCGGCGGAACGCGCGACCTCGTCGAGGTCGCATGTCGACGGTGGAAGCGGAATCAATGCGCCGACGCGTCGCTGCCCCTCGTCGTCCACGAGAGCCTCGGCTTCGACGACGACGACACCACGACAATCTCCGGAATCCCGGTGACGACCGTCGAGGTGACGCTGCTCGACCTCGGAGCCGTGGTGCGCCCGTTCGTGGTGGAACAGGCGCTCGACGTCGCGCTGCGGCGCGAGCTCACGACCTTGCCCAAGGTGCGCGCGACGCTCGAGCGACTCGGAACGCGCGGTCGCGACGGCACTGCGACGTTGCGCGCGGTGCTCAGGGACCGCGCACCGATCACCGGCAACACGGACAGCCCGGCCGAGACGGCCATGTTGCGGATGCTCCGCCGCAACGGTCTGCCCGCGCCGATGCTGCAGCACGTCGTCGTTGAGCGCAACGTGTTCCTTGGCCGGGTCGACGCTGCGTACCCCGACCACAAGATCGCGATCGAGTACGAGAGCTACGAGCACCACGTGAGCAAGCGAGCGCTCGAGCGTGACAGCGCGCGTCGAAACGCGTTCGCCGCCGCAGGGTGGACGTACATCGCCGTCACCGCCGTCGATCTGCGCGAAGGATCGGCCGTGTGTGCGGCAATTCGCGCCGCGATGCGCTCGTCACCTGCTGAAACTGCGTTTGGATCCCGCGCATAGCGCGCGATGGTCACGCAATTTCGGAGAAGGGGGAATGAGGGGTGGGGTCAGCCGCCGCTGACGGGGGGGAGGATGGCGACTTCGTCGTCGGGCTCGAGGAGGGTGTCGTCGCCGTGGGCGGGTTCGTCGCCGTTCACCCAGGTGCGGGCGCGTTCGAGCACGGCGGCGAACTCGGGGCCGTAACGGATGCGCGCCTGGTGCTTGAGCTCGCCGAGCGTGGATGCCTCGAAGAAGTCGGGCGACGAACCGCCGGCCGCGTCGCGGGCTTGCGCGAACAGCACGACGCGGACAGTCAGTACTGATCCCCCGGTGACGGCCGACCGGCTTCGAGCCCTTCGGGAGTCGTGTCGGCGTTCGTGCGCGCCGCGGGGATGGCTTCGAGACGCTCCGGTGCGATCGGCTCGCCCGTGACCTCGTCGACGCCGTACGTGCCGTCATCGATGCGCGCGAGCGCAGCTTCGAGCTCGGCCAACTCGGCTTCGAGCTCTTCGAGGATCGACAGGTCCTTCTCACGCTCGAACGTGTCGACCGCGCCGTCGCCCGGCTCGGGGCTGGTGTCGCCGGCGTCGATCGTGTCGGAGCCCGCCTGGCCGAGACCGCCGCGCAACCCGTCGGCGACGGAGGCGATCCTCGCTTGCTCGGCTTCGATGCGTTGGCGCGCGGCGTCGAGATCCATGCGCCAACCCTATCGGTGTTCCGTCACCCGGCCGCGAGGCGGAACTGCAACACCTCGATGGCGCCGTCGAGCAGTTCGCCGAGCGACTCGAAGCGCGCGACGGGATCGTCGAGCTCGAGCAGCTGTTGCGAATCGAACGGCCCGAGCGCGGCCGCGGCCGCGGCTTGGAACGACGCGCGCACTGGATCGGCATCGAGGCCGCGCGCGAGCGGTGGGATCGGCTCACCGAGCTCC
>JBEVLJ010000118.1:0-3282 GCA_040509195.1 Acidimicrobiia bacterium | reverse complement strand
CACATCTCCGGCGATGGCAACCGCGGCCACGACCAGGGCAGTCGGCGTGACCGGCCACGACGCCCAACCCGACCACTGCACCGAGCCGCCGAGCCCGGCGGGCGAAGGGTCCTGGGGCGAAGGATGGACGCGGGCCTCGAGCTCAGCCGCTTCCTCGGCGACCAGGTCGATGTCGACCGACGTCGCGGGCGCGTTCGGTCGATTGGTGAGGATGCCCACGGGCGCAGTCTTCCCCACGCGCCGCGTCCGCGTCGCCCGGAGAAGGCAAAGACTCGTCCAAAATTGTGACCGCGGTCACGCGCTGGGCGCGGGCGTTATGGTCGCTGCGTGAGCGACGATGATCTCGAAGTGCCGGCTCCGGTCCCCGCGGCGACGGTGGTGCTGCTGCGCGATTCCGACGTTGGCATCGAGACCTTGATGCTGCGACGCGACTCCAAGCTCGCCTTCGCCGGCGGCGCGTGGGTGTTCCCGGGAGGGCGCGTCGATCCCGACGACCATCCGACGACACGTCCCGTCGACGACCTTGACATCACTCCCGACGTCGCGCTGCGCGCCGCGCGAAATGCCGCGGTTCGGGAGACGCGTGAGGAAGCCGGCCTCGACATCGACGGTGATCACCTCGAGTGGTTCGCGCATTGGACACCGCATTCGTCGGTGGCGCGCCGGTTCGCCACCTGGTTCTTCGTGGCGCGCGCGCCCGAAGGCACGGTGGTGATCGACGACGGTGAGATCCGGGCACACGAGTGGGCCGCGCCGAGCGAGGTGCTGCGGCGCCATGCGTCGGGTGAGTTGGAGTTGCTCCCACCCACGTGGATGACGCTCGATCGCTTGCGCGGCGTCGACACCGTCGAGGCCGCGTTGGCACAGGCGCGGGCCGCGCGACCCACCGTGTACGTGACCCGTGTGTGGCGTGGCGACGACCGCGTGGCCGCCACCTGGGACGGCGACGCCGCGTACGACGACGGCGATCTGGCGCGACCCGGGCCGCGGCATCGACTGTGGCTCGATGCCGACGGGTGGCGGTTCGAGCACTCCGGCTGAGCCCTGCACGGACATCGCGGGGGTGGCCGCGTAGTGTGCTGCGCTGACCCGGTCCGCCAGTGGCGCAGCGTCGCGCCCGGTGCTCGAGAGGTAGCCGTGCCCCGACCGCTTCCCCGCCCCACCCGTTCCGCAGTCGCGCGTTCGCTCGCAGCGCCCGACCTCCGGTGGGCTCGGCGCATGGTCGTGCTGCTCACGGTCCTCGGCTTGGTTGCAGTCGCGTGCAGCAGCGGCGGCGACGACAACAACGCGGCGTCCACACCGGGTGCCTCGGGCTCGACATCGACCGAGGGGTCGACCACGACCACCACGAAGAAGATCGACGTGCTCCCCGGCATGCCGCCCGTCACCAACCCGAACAACATCTACAGCGAGACCGGTTCCACCAACATGAGTCCGAACGTGGCCGGCGCGCTGCAACGCGTCTACGTGCCGAACCGCCGCGACAACACGGTGTCGGTGATCGATCCCGCCACGATGAAGGTGATCGACGTCTTCTCGGTGGGCATCAATCCGCAGCACATCGTTCCATCGTGGGACCTGAAGACGCTCTACAGCACCGACACCGCGGAAGGTCGTACCGACGGCTCACTTACCGCGATCGACCCCACCACCGGCAAGCCCGGGCAGAAGTTCATGGTTGACGATCCGTACAACATGTACTTTTCACCCGACGGCAAGTCGGGAATCGTCGTCGCCGAAGCCCGCAAGCGCCTCGACTTCTACGACCCGCACACCTGGGTGAAGCAGTACTCGATCGACGTGCCGGGGTGTGAGGGCATCAATCACGCCGACTTCACGATCGACGGCAAGTTCGCGCTGTTCACCTGCGAGTTCCAGGGTCGTCTCGCGAAGATCGACCTGGTGAACCGCTCGGTGGTCGGCTACCTCGACCTCAGCAACGGTTCCAGCGCCATGCCCCAAGACATCCGCTCGTCGCCCAACGGCCAGGTGTTCTACGTGGCCGAGATGCACAACGGCGTCGTCTACACGATCGACCCCAACGCGTTCGTGGAGACCGGCATCATCCCCACCGGTGTCGGCGCGCACGGTCTGTACCCGAGCCGCGACGCGACGAAGCTCTACGTGGCCAACCGCGGCTGGGCGATGGTCGGGGGCGGCACGAACGGGCCCGGCAGCATCTCGGTGATCGACTTCGCAACGAGCAAGGTGATCGCGAACTGGCCGATCCCCGAAGGCGGCAGCCCCGACATGGGTGGCGTGACGGCTGATGGCAAGACGCTGTGGCTCGCCGGTCGGTACGACAACGAGGTGTATGCGATCGACACCACCACCGGTGGCGTGGTCAAGATCCCCGTCGGCCAAGAGCCGCACGGCCTCGCGGTGTGGCCCCAGCCCGGCCGCTACTCCCTCGGCCACACCAGCAACCTCAGGTAGCGCCAGCCCTACCGCTGGAGAGCTTCCGCAAACCGCATCGTCAAGATCGTCTTGGCGCGGAGTTCGGCCGCCCTCCGTTCTGACCTCGTGCATGGATGAACAGATGAACCGAGCGCCGTTCACCAGCCAAGGTGAAGTGCGGGTTGACAAGCCGCGCTACAAGCGTTGCACCTAGGGCCGCGAGATGGCGGCAGCCCTCAGTACGTCCTGTCTCTCAGGCTCGGTTCCTACGGTGAGTCCCCAAATGAGCAGGGCGATGAGCGCTACCCCGATGATCACGATGACGAGAGCGACGATCAGCCACCGGCGCTGGAGTTGCCCGACGAACGCCTCGTCATGGTCTTCCTGCCGAGCGGCGGTCACGAGCACTCCGGCGACTTGGAGCGAGCGCGCAACGAAGCAACGCAACGCCTCGAACTGTCAGGGCGCAGAGAAACGCTGCTCCCTCGGCGATCTCTCATCGGCAGTCGAGAGATGTATATCGCACCACTGTGTGCCTCCACTGCGTAAACGACTGAAGGATCCTGAGGGGTGAACGACGGAACCTTTTGACGCGCACAGGCCGTAGCTCTCGGAGCGATCAGGGGCGGAGTTTGGTGAGGGATTGGCCGTTGGTCCAGGCGGCGGGATCGCCGGGCATCCAACGGCCCGTGCCTTCGTCGCGAATCCGAAGGGTGGCGCGTTCCTCGGCTGCTCGTTGCGGGGTGACCCCGCGCGCCGCCGCGTCGTCGAGGATCTCGGCGGTCGTGGTCTCGATGCGCGCCGCGTGGGCGAGCGCGCGTGACCGGTCGTACCCGGTGAGCTCTTCGGCGAGGTTGATGATCCCACCCGCGCTCGCGACGAAGT
>JBEVLJ010000117.1:0-6974 GCA_040509195.1 Acidimicrobiia bacterium | reverse complement strand
TCCTCTTCGAAGTAGGACCAGTCGGCGTACGCCCGCCGCACGACGACGCGGCCGCGTTCAGCGAGGGCGTCGGCGATCGGCAGGAAGTCGAACAGTGGACGACCGAGCGCTTCGCGCGCGCCGATCGCCAGGTTCTCGTAGTCGAGGAACAGGGCGATGCGTTCGTCGTCAGGGGTCATGGGCGCCGACACTATCGCCGAGGCGTTCGGCGCCACGTCGCGCCCGAGTCGCCCAGGTCGGCGGTAGCTTCGCCTGATGACTGCGAACCTCGTCCCCGCGAGCATGAACCCACTCGGTGTCGATCACACGCCGGCCGACGCGCTCGTCGTGTTCGGCATCAGCGGCGACCTCGCCAAAAAGATGACGTTCACGTCGCTCTACCTCCTCGAGCGGCGCAATTTGCTCGAGTGCCCGGTGATCGGGGTCGCGGTCGACGACTGGACCGACGACGACCTGCGCCAACACGCCCGCGCTTCGATCGCCGACGACGTCTTCGACGCCGCGGTGTTCGACCGCTTCGCGGCGCGCTTGCAGTACGTGCAGGGCGACTTCGACGACGACGCCACCTACGCGAGCGTCGCGACGGCGCTCGGCACCGCGCAGACCACCGTCTTCTACCTCGAGATCCCGCCGTCGCTGTTCGAACGGGTCGTGCGTGGTCTGCACGACGCCGGGCTCACCGAGGGCGCGCGCGTCGTGGTGGAGAAGCCGTTCGGGCACGACCTCGCTTCGGCGCGCGAGCTCAACGATCAACTCCACGCCTACATCGACGAGTCGCAGCTGTATCGCATCGACCACTACCTGGGGAAGCTCGCGGTGGTCGACGTCATGTTCCTCCGCTTCGCGAACACGATGCTCGAACCGATCTGGAACCGGCAGTTCATCTCGTCGGTGCAGATCACGATGGCGGAGAACTTCGACGTGTCGGATCGCGGCTCGTTCTACGACCGCGTGGGTGCGATGCGCGACGTGGTGCAAAACCACCTGTTGCAGGTGTTGAGCATGGTCGCGATGGAGCCGCCGACCGGTCACTCGATCGACGCCATCACCGACCGCAAGCGCGACGTGTTCGTGGCCATGCCCGACATCGATCCCGCGCACGTGGTGCGCGGTCAGTACGCGGGCTATCTCGACACGCCTGGTGTGGCGTCAGGATCGGGGACCGAGACGTTCATCGCGATGCAGTTGCAGATCGACAACTGGCGCTGGGCCGACGTGCCGTTCTACATCCGCGCGGGCAAGAACCTGCCCAGCACGGTCACCGAGGTGCGGATCGTGTTCAAGCACCCGCCGCGCCTCGGGTTCCAGAACGAGCACGCGCACCGGCCGGGGCCGAACCAGATGGTCTTGCGCATCGGCCCGATGCCCGGCGCGCGACTCGCGCTCGAAGCGAAGGCACCCGATGCGATGGCGCTGCAAGACGTGCACCTCGACATGGACCTCGCGCACGAAGGCGGGGAAGGCCCAACCCCGTACGAGGTGCTGCTCTACGGCGCGATGCACGGCGACCGCACGCAGTTCACCCGCGAGGACGCGGTGGAGCAGACGTGGCGGTTGCTGCAGCCGCTGATCGATGCGCCGCCCCCGGCGAAGATCTACACGCCGGGCACCTGGGGCCCGGAGGAATCAGAACACCTCGTCGCGCGTTCTGGGGGATGGCACCAGCCGTGGCTCCCTGATCAAGCGGCTTCGCCTGGTGCTCCCGCCTGAGGAGGGCACCATGTCTGACGTCGTGCGACAGCGTTTCCAGCTGACGATGCAATGGCCGACGTTCGATCCGTTCTTGTTCTGCGTGCATCACGACGACGCGTATCCGGCGGCGAACTCGGAGTTCGGTCCGAGTGGGTCGCTCGCCGGTCGCGCCATCGGGAACGACTTCGAGGGCATCGACGGCTGGCGGATGTACCACGGTCAGCGGATCGCCGGGTTCCCGCCGCACCCCCACCGCGGCTTCGAGACCGTCACCTACGTGCGACGTGGTTTGATCGACCACTCCGACTCGCTCGGCGCAAAGGCGCGCTTCGGTCGAGGCGACGTGCAGTGGCTCACCGCCGGTCGCGGCATCGTGCACTCCGAGATGTTCCCGCTGCTCGACCAGCACGGACCGAACCCGCTCGAGTTGTTCCAGATCTGGTTGAACCTCGCGTCCGACGACAAGTTCGCCGACCCCTACTTCTCGATGCTGTGGGACGACGACATCCCGCGCGTCACCTCGACCACCGAGATCGACGGCCGGCTCGCGCACGCCGAAGTCACCCTGATCGCCGGCGAGTGGGGAGACGTCGTGCCGCCGCCACCGCCGCCGAGCTCGTGGGCTGCGCGCCCGTCGTCGGACGTCGCGATCTGGCACGTGCGGTTGGATCCTGGCGCGCGGTGCGCCTTGCCGTCGGCTCGCAGCACCGACACGCTGCGCACGGTCTACGCGTTCGAGGGTGGTGCCGTCACGATCGACGGCGGCCAGGGGACCGACTCGGAGTTGATCGAGCTGGGCAGCGGCGCGGTGGTACGCGCCGACGTTGCGACCGAGCTGGTCGGCGCGGGCCACGATCACGACGTGGGGAGCGAAGTGTTGATCCTCCAGGGGCGGCCCATCGGCGAACGGGTCGCGCAGTACGGGCCCTTCGTGATGAACGACGACGCCGGGATCGAGCAGACCATCGCCGACTATCGCGAGACCGGTTTCGGTGGGTGGCCTTGGCCGTCGGAGGAGCTGGTGCACGGGGCCGACCCGGCACGGTTCGCGGTGCGGCCCGACGGCACGCTCGAACGCGCGGGCGCCGCCTGAGCGTCGGCCCAGACAAGTCCCGAGGAGAAATTCCCGAGCGGGGTGTCGATTTCGGCGCAGGTGTTCGTCGTGCTCACGACAGCAACGACACCGATGACCACGAGGAGCCCACGATGCGATACCTGTTGACGATCTGCACCGACGAGTCGGCGATGGCGGCGGCGAGCCCCGAAGAGGGCGCGGCGATGCACGCGGCGTACATGGCGTTCGGTGAGGAGCAGGCCCGGGCAGGGGTGCTGCAGGGCGGCGAGCGGTTGTACCCCACGACCGATGCCACCACCGTGCAGGTGCGCGACGGCGAGGTGCTCACGGCCGATGGCCCGTTCGCGGAGACCAAGGAGCAGATCGGCGGCTACTACGTGGTCGAGTGCCCCGACCTCGACGCCGCGGTCGAAGTGGCGGCGAAGATCCCCGGCGCGCAGATCGGCACGATCGAGGTGCGACCGATCTGGGAGATGTGACCGTTCGCGCCACCGCGGAAGCTGAGGCCGCGGTCGCCCGCGTCTTCCACGACGAGTGGGGACGCATCGTGGCCACGTTGATCCGCACGACTGGCGACTGGGGCCTCGCGGAGGACTGCGCGCAGGACGCCTTCACCGCGGCGCTCGACCATTGGCCGCGGGAAGGCGTGCCGCGCAATCCCGGCGCGTGGCTCACCACGACCGCGCGTCACCGCGCGATCGATCGCCTGCGCCGTCGCGCGCGCGGTGACCAGAAGCTCGAGGAGATCGCCATGACTATGCGCGACGAACGTGACGACGCGTTCGCTGCGCGCGACGTGGATGCGGACGGCAGCGACGACGCCGGTGTCGATGACGCCGGTGTCGACGACGATCGTCTGCGCTTGATCTTCACGTGCTGTCACCCTGCACTCGGCCTCGAAGCGCAGGTCGCGCTCACGTTGCGCACGTTGGCAGGACTCACCACACCGGAGATCGCGCACGCCTTCGTGGTGCCAGAGGCCACGATGGCGCAGCGGCTGGTGCGCGCCAAGCGCAAGATCCGCAACGCGGGCATCCCGTTTCGCGTGCCGCCCGCGCACGTGTTGCCGGAGCGCCTCGGGGCGGTGCTCGGCGTGCTGTACCTCTTGTTCAACGAGGGGTACTCCGCCACCACGGGTGACGACCTCGTACGCGTCGCCCTGTGCCAAGAGGCGATCCGCCTCGCGCGCACGCTCGTGGAGCTCATGCCCGACGAGCCCGAGGCCCGCGGGTTGCTCGCGCTGATGTTGCTGCATCACGCCCGGCGCGACGCGCGGGTCGACGCGGCCGGCGAGTTGATCACGCTCGAGGCGCAGGACCGCACCCGTTGGGACCACGTCGAGATCGTGGTGGGGCTCACCGAGCTGGACCGTGCGCGACGCCGAGCGCGGCCGGGGCCGTACCAGACGCAAGCGGCGATCATGGGGTGTCACGCTCAGGCCGCGGTGGCGTCCGACACGGACTGGCCACGCATCGTGGGGTACTACGACGCGCTGATCATCATGGTGCCGACACCGATCGTCGCGCTCAACCGCGCGGTGGCGGTGGCCATGGCCGACGGCCCCGATGCCGCGTTGCCGTTGCTCGATGCGCTCGACGCCTCTGGTGAGCTGCAGCACTTTCACCTGCTCGCGGCAACCCGCGCCGACCTCTTCCGCCGGCTCGGGCGCAACGACGAGGCCGCGCTCGCGTATCGTGCCGCGCTCGCGTTGGTGACCGCGCCGACCGACCGACGGTATCTGGAGCGCCGGCTCCGCGAGGTGGCCCCGACGTGAACCGCACGTGGCGAACGCAACTGCACGCTCCGCGGGCGCAAGCGGTCACGTTCGTCGAGCTCTTCTTCGATCTCGTGTTCGTGTTCGCGGTCACACAGGTCACGTCGCTCACCGCTGCGAACCTCACGTGGAGTGGCATCGCGCGTTCGTTGTTGCTGTTCTGGCTCATCTGGTGGGCATGGACGCAGTTCACGTGGACGCTCAACCCGGCTGACACGGAACACACCTTCGTGCGCGTGCTCACGCTGGTGGCGACGGGCACCGCGTTCCTCATGGCGGCATCGACGACTCGTGCGTTCGGCGACGACGTGCTCTGGTTCGTCGTGCCGTACCTCGTGGTACGCCTGCTCGGGCTCGGATTGCAGGTGCGCATCGACCTCGAGCGCGACGGCGGTGACCACACCACCGTCACCGTGTGGACGTTGTTGTCGCTGGTCGGGCTGTCGCTCGTCTTGCTCGGCGCCTTCGTCGACCCGCCCGCGCGGAACTGGATCTGGCTCGCCGCGATCGTCGCCGATCTCGTGGCCGCAGCGCGTGGCGCGACGAGCGGCAACGAGTGGGACATCATCCCGTCGCACTTCTCGGAGCGTCACGGTCTGTTCGTGATCATCGCGCTCGGTGAATCACTCATCGTCGCCGCCACCGCGGTGAGCGCGGAGCCGCGCACCGCTGCACTCATGGCCGACACGATCGGCGCGTTGGTGGTGGCGTCGTTGCTGTGGTGGACGTACTTCGGGTGGCTGAAGGAAGCACTCGAGCACGAGTTGTCCGCGACACCGCACGAACGTCTGGGGGTGATGGCCCGCGACGCGTTCAGCGTCGGTCACTTCCCGTTGGTCTGCGGGATCATCGCGTTCGCCGTCGCACTCGAGGAGGTGTTGCATCACCCCGACGCGGTCCCACACGGCGAGGTGGTCGCGGCGCTCGGCACGGCGGTGGTGCTGTTCGTCGGGTGTGGAGCGTTCGCATACTGGCGGTTGTGCGGCCGGGTGCTCGTGGTCCGCGTGTTCGCGCTCCCCGTGTGCGTCGCCGGCCTGCTCGCGGTGTCGTCGCTCGAACCGATGTGGGCGTTGGGGTGGGTCGCGATCGTGTTGCTCGCGGTGGTGCTGGCGGAGCGAGACGGTCCAGAATCGGGCCGCGACGGGAAGTTGGAGGGCGTCGGCGAGGTTCCTCTCGACGACCGTTGACGCGGAAGAGGAGGTCTCCATGACGCGCGTGGCATCCGACCCGGTCGGCGGCACCGACTTCGACACGCCGATCGGCACGTGCACCATCACGTGGGGAACGCAAGGCATCATCGGGATCCAACTGCCCGACACCGCACGTGACGCCGCGGCGTGTGATGACGAGCCGCCCGCCGAAGTGCTCGCGGCGGTCGATGGCATCTGCGCGCTCCTGCGGGGCGAGGTGCGCGACCTGTCCGCCGTTCCGCTCGACATGAGTGGCGTGCCGCCGTTCCACCAGCGGGTCTACGAGGCCGCCCGCACGATTCCTGCCGGCGAGACCGCGACCTACGGCGAGCTCGCAGCGGAAGCCGGATCACCTGGCGCCGCGCGTGCCGTGGGGCAAGCGTTGGGTCGGAACCCGTTCGCGATCGTGGTGCCGTGCCACCGCATCACTGCGGCCAACGGCAAGATCGGCGGCTTCTCGGCCGACGGGGGAGTCGCCACCAAAGCGCGACTGCTCGAGCTCGAAGGCACGGCGCTCAGCTCTTGGTGAAGAAGAGCTGCAGCTCCATCTGGCCCTTGTCTTCGACCGACAGCACGATCACGCTCTGCGGCTTCTGGATGCTGAAGTCGGCGAAGGTGATGTCGAACAGTGACGTCACGACGACCGTGTCGCCGACCACCTTCGCTTGGAGCGGGATCGTGACCGATTTCGTCACGCCGTGGAGCGTGAGATCGCCGGTGGCGTCCACCTTCACCGTCGACTCGTCGGCCGGCACGGTGCCGAATGCGATCGGCTTGGTGAGGGTGAACGTCGCGGTGGGGAACTGACTGGTCTGCAACGCCTGGTTCCGGAGTTGACCGTCACGGCGGGTGTCGTCGCTCTGCAGCGTGGTGAGCTGCGCGGTGAACGTGGCCGCGGTGGCGGTGGTGCCGTCGATGGTGAGTGATCCCGTCACGTCGGGCGTGCGGCCCGCGGCCGTCTTCGCGCCGATTCCCGACAGCTCCTCCTTGACGCGGTATCCCACCCACGAGCTCGTGAATTTGTCGGTCGACACGTTGAAGTCGCCGATCTCGTTGTTCACCTTCCACGTGCCGTCGAGGTTCTTCGTGGTGGTGGCCGCACCATTCGTCGTGGTCGACGAGCTCTGGTCGTTGCGGGCTGCCTCGGCCGCGGTCTCGATGTCGACCTTGGCGGGTGCGGTGTCACGGAACACGAAGTACCAGACGCCGGCTCCGACCGCGAGCACGGCCACCAGTGCACCGA
>JBEVLJ010000116.1:0-2735 GCA_040509195.1 Acidimicrobiia bacterium | reverse complement strand
AGACGCGCGACGTCGATCGATCGGTGATCGCGCTCGCGACCATGCCCGATCGGGTGCTGCCATGGCGACAGTTCCGCGCACTGGGCTCGTCGGCGCTCGCGCTGTGCGACGTCGCCGCGGGCAACCTCGACGGCTTCCTCGACTGCACCCACGACACGCACAGCCCGTGGGACTACCTCGGCGGGATGCTCGTGTGCCTCGAAGCCGGCGCGCTCGTGGTGGATGCGCTCGGGCGCGACCTCGTGGTCGCGGAGTTCGACGCGCGTCGTCAACTGCTTGCCGCGGGAACGCACGAACTGCTCGACGCGCTGCGCGGCGGTCTCGCATGAAGGACCTCGCATGACGGTCGATGATCACGGGCTCGACCTCGACGCGTTGTTGCGGGCCGCGCTCGACGCGGCCGTCGCGGGCGCGGCGATCGTGCTCGAGGGATTCGGCAAGGCGCGCAACGTGCGCGAGAAGGGCCCCGGCGATCTCCTCACCGACACCGACCCCGCGAGCGAGCTCGCGATCCGCGAGTCGCTTGCGCACGCGGCGCCCGACCTCGCGTTCTTCGGCGAAGAGACGGGCGGGGAGCGCGCCGACATCGGCTGGTTCGTCGATCCGCTCGATGGCACCACCAACTTCGTGCACGGGCTTCCCGCCGTCGGTGTGTCGATCGGTCTCGTGGCGCACGGCGAACCAGTCGTCGCCGTCGTGCATGCGCCGATGCTCGGCAACGTGTATTCGGCGCGCGCAGGTGGCGGCGCCTTCTGCAACGGCGAGCCGATGCGCGTGAGCGACCGCGCGCCGGCACAGGCGGTGGTTGCGACCGGGTTTCCGTTCCGAGCGAAGGCGGATCGGCTCGATGGCTACCTCCCTGCGATGGAGCGCGCGCTGCGCGCCTTCGAAGACCTCCGGCGGGTCGGCGCCGCGAGTCTCGACCTCTCGTGGACGGCGGCCGGCGTGTTCGACGGCTATTTCGAACAGGCCCTCGGCACCTGGGACGTGGCCGCCGGCGCACTCCTGGTGCGGGAGGCCGGGGGAGTGGTCACCGACTGGTCGGGCGACCCACGAGCGTGGCTCGATTCGGGTGACATCGTGGCCGGTTCACCCGAGATGCACCAGGCGATCCTCGGTTTGCTCTGAGTGTGACGTCGGTCAAGTTCTCGGCCGCTCCTGCCGATCACTTGGGCGGAGGCGGGGGCACTGTTCCCCATGGAGCCGAGCATGAGCGACGTTCTCGAGTCCACGATGCCGGGGTGGCGGCCCGATCCGTCCGGCCGGTTCGAATGGCGGTACTTCGACGGCGGGTGGACGAATCGCGTCGCGAATTCGACGCCGGCTGAGCCCGGTACCCCCGCGCAGCCGCCCACGTCGGACGTGGCCTCGGCGGAGCCACCGACCCACCAGGGCGAAGCGGCAGTCGAGATGACCGACGCCGCGTTCGCGTTCGGCCCGCTGCCCGATCCAAGCCCGTCGACCCCGGACGTCGCAACGGTCCCGCCGGCACGAGCCGCGGCACCGGAACCGGTCTCGGATTCGACCCTGGCATCCCCGCCGCCGGTACCTGCTCCTACTCCTGCTCCTGCTCCTGCAGCTGCCGCAGCCCCGGCCCCGGCGCCTCGCGCCGCGGCCGCAGCGCCGGCCGTTGCCCCGGGACCAATGGTTGCCGCGGCCCCGGAGTCGGAGGTCACCGGTCCGTTCGCAGCACTGCGCGTGCCCCGAGGCGGGGCACCAACCGAACCCGCGCCTCCGCCCGCGCCCTTGGCCGCAACGGCGCCGCCCGCACCCATGGTGGCGACCATCCCGATCAGTCACGATGGTTCGTCCGGCACCGTGTGGGACGCCCCCTATGTGCCGCCGGGGACGCCGGTCCAGCCGGCCTCCGACGAGCGCAACCTCGCGGCCAAAAGCGTCGGCGGGATCATGGGGTTCATCCGGAGCTTCTGGGAGCAGGAAGAGTCGTACCACTCCCCGAACGCCGGAGTGGCCCTGCCACCGCACCCGAAGCACGACCAACTCGCGCCGCCGCCGAACTACGCGCGCGCCGGCCTCGTGATGCTCGCGGCACTCGGCGTGGCCGTGGGTGCGTACCTGCCGTGGATCTCGGGCACGTTCGGCGTGTCGCCGTTCGAGCGCACCGGATACCAGCTCGGGCATGCGTGGGGGTTCACCTGGGTGGCCGCGGCGTTCGCCCTCTCGGCGATGCTCGCCACGAAACGGCGCGCCATGGGCTGGGTCACCATGGGGCTCGCGGTCGTCGTGGCCGGGCTGGTCGCGCGCCAGCTGCTCCTCGTGCACGACCAGGTCGGTGACCTCAACTCCGGGCCGACGATCAACGTGAACGTGGGCGTCGGGCTCTGGATCATGTTGGCGTCGGCCGCGATCGGTCTGGTCGCTGCCTTCCGCTTCGACGGGACGCAGTCGACCATCTGAACGTCTGGCCGCAGCAACCGAGCCTCCGAAGTGAGCACGAAAAAAAATCGGTTGACGATCGCACCCAGATCTGGTTGTCTGACAGGCTGCACGATCGGGACCGGTCGATACACTGACCGAATCTCGTGAGCGCTGCACCGCCGCCGCCCACACCGCAGAAACCAAAGGACCGAAGTTCGATGTATTCGCACGCACGTCGCACCACCGAGACCGCACCGGTCGTCGGTTCGCGCGCGCGCGCGGCGTTCGGCTTCGGTCTCGCGGCCAACGGCTCGTGGTCGCTCGGCTGCACGATCGTGCCGACCACCGACCACAAG
>JBEVLJ010000115.1:0-10565 GCA_040509195.1 Acidimicrobiia bacterium | reverse complement strand
CACACCGACCGCGCCACCAACGTGATCCGTCATCGCGAAGTCTGGTCCGCAGTCGCGTCCGCCGTCTCCGACGCCATCGCCTGACCCGACTCCCAGCACGGGGAGGTCGCGTCAGGGGCGGACGAGCGCGCGGAGCATGGGCTCGAACTTGGCTTGCGTCTCGGCCCACTCGGCATCGGGAACCGAGCCCGCCACGATGCCGGCACCCGCGACCAAGCGCGCTCGGGCCCCGTCGAGCTCGGCACCGCGCAAGGCGATGGCCCATTCGCCGTCGCCGCGCGCGTCGACCCAGCCGACCGGACCGGCATACCGGCCACGATCGAAGCCTTCCAGCTCTCGCATCAGCGTGAGCGCGGCCGCGGTGGGCGTGCCACCGACGGCGGGGGTGGGGTGCAACGCACGCGCGAGCTCGAGCGCGCTGGGTGCCGGTGAGCGCAACGTGCCGCGCAACGGAGTCGCAAGGTGCGCGACGTGACCGAACACGGCGATCTCCGGTTCGCCGACGGGATCGGTCGTGTCGCACACGCTGGTGAGGGTGGACGCGATCGCGTCGACGACGACACGGTGTTCGTGCTGGTCCTTCACCGACGCCGCGAGCGTCCGCAACGACTCCTCGTCGCCATCGACGACCACCGTGCCCGCCATCGGACGTGACTCCACCACGGCACCCGTACGTCGGATCAAGAGCTCCGGGCTGGCGCCGACGAATCCCTCGCTTGCGTACACGAACGAGCCGGGTTGTTGCGTGACGAGGCGCCGAACGATCGCGGTGAGATCGAACGGCGCGTCGGCCTCGATGAGCACCTCGCGCGCGAGCACCACCTTCTCCACGTCGCCCGCGTCGATCGCAACGAGTGCGGTGTCGACCATGGCGCGCCACTGATCGAGCGTGCGCGGCGCGTCGACCACGAAGCGCGTGGGAGTCGCGGGCGCGGCGTGGACCGAGTCGTCGGTACCGATGCGGGTGATGAAACGACGGCCGTCGATGTCGGCGACGATCGAGGCCGGGATCGTCAGCGTGGCGTCGCCCGCGGGATCGAACGGGAGCGCACCGACGGCGATCGGACCGACCCCCGCAAGCGCGGGGACTGCGTCCGCGGTGATCGAGGCCAACGCCTCGCCGATCGCCGACACCTCGACGCGCGCCGCGGTGCCGCGCGCGATCAGCCGTACCCCGTGGTGGAGCCAGGCGAAGTCGCTCGCGTCGAAACCGTCGAGCCCGTCGCTGAAGCGGTCGGTGTTCGCGAGCTCGCCGTCGGCCGTGACCTCGTGGGTGACCGCGCGGAGATGTGGGAATGCGGGCGCAGTGGTCATCGGCCGTGCTCCGAGACGCGGGTCGCTGAAAGGAGCACCACCGACCCGCCGGTGAGGCCACGCGTGCGCACGTCGGCGAAACCGGCGCGCCCGAGTCGTCGTGCGAGCTCGTCGGCCGGCGGCAGGTACGCGGTCGACTTGGGGAGATAGCGGTACGCGTCGGCATCGTGCGCGAGGACGCGTCCGAGCAGCGGGACCGCGCCGTGGAACCAGATCGCGTTGCCGGCGCGCATCACGATGCTCTCGGGCACCGTGGCGTCGATCGCCACGAACCGGCCACCCGCGCGCAAGGCGCGTGCACACTCGCCGAACACCGCGTCGAGGTCGACGAAGTTGCGCAGTGCGAAGCCGCAGGTGATGCCGTCGAATCCGCCGGTGCGCGCGGGCAGTGTCGCCGCGTCGGCGCGGACGAGCGGCGCGTTCGTACGCGCCACTGACAACATCCCGGCGGAGAAGTCGAGCCCGACCACGTGGTGGCCGACGGCAGCGAGGTCGCGACACAGGTCGCCGGTGCCGCAGGCGAGATCGAGGATGCGCGAGCCGCGCGGGAGATCGAGGGTGCTGACGCCCGCGTCGCGCCACCGACGGTCGAGCCCCAGCGAGATCACGCGGTTCATGCGCTCGTAGCGCGGCGCGAGCCGATCGAACATCGCTTCCACGGAGCGACGCTTCTCGTCGCCCTGCGGGAGGGCGCCATCGGGACCGAGCACCGGCGGCGTCACGGCGCGCTCGCCGCCCCGGGTTCGGCCCACTCGAGCCCGGTCCAGCCCGGCTCGGTGCGCGCGGCAGCCAGCTCGTTCGCGTCGCCGACCGCCTCGAGGTGCTCCTGCGCGACCTCGAGCAACATCGTGCGGAAGTGGTGCGCCACGAGCGCGCTCGCGGTGGGGAGCAGCATGCGGAACGCGCTCACCAGCAGCTCCGCCTTCTCGTCGTCGGGCGCGGGTGATTCGCGCAGCGGTTGCCGCACGTACGTGTCGAACATCTCGACCGCGTCGTTCGCGATCGCGCGCGTGGCCTCGTGGTGACGACGCGCCAGCGCGAGGAGTTCGGGCAATGGGAACCCGACTTCGAGCAGCTGCATGCCGGAGCGGAGCACCTCGGCATCTTCGAGGGTGTACCCGACTCGGCCGTTGCGCCGCTGCGCGACGACGAGCCCTTCGTTCTCGATCGCTTCGAGCAGCGGCGCAGAGATCCCGACGACCGCGGCGAGACCTTGCCGATCGAGCAGCTCGCCGTTGCGATGTTGCGCGCCTGCCACCGCAGCCGCCAAAGGCTCGTCGGCCGGATCGAGCTCACCGGCGAACAGCCGGCGGATCACTGCGAGCGAGAAGCCCTGGCGTTGGAGGTCTTTGATGCGCGCCAACCGGTCGACGTGCGCCTCGTCGTACCAGGCGATCCTGCCCTCGCGGGTCGGCGACGGGAGCAGCTGACGCTTCTGGTAGAAGCGGATCGTGTCGACCGAGACCGCAGCGCGGCGAGCAAGCTCCTCGACCCGAATCGGCATGAGCAGTGATTCTAGGAGCAATCACTCCCGCGATCCGGCTCGACGTGCTCCTCGGTCGAATCCTCGGCTCGTCGATGGGCCGCACGCGTCTTCTCGGCGCTGTAGGCCACGAGCACCATGAAGATCAAGGCGACCGCGAGCGCCAGGTCGGTGCTCGCCTGCGTCGACAGGTGATCCTGCGCCCACGACCCGAACGCCCAGAAGATCATGGCCAGCAACACGTTGTGCAGGAACTTCCCGAGCGACAGCGGCAACCAGAGACGGTGCAGTCCATAGCGCACCATCGCCAACGGGATCACGATGGTGCCGTCGGGAAGCGGCGACAGCGCCACGAGGAAGATCACGAAGGCGCTCCGACGCGGCCGCGTGTCGACGTTGCGCAGGATCCACCGGAACACGCGTCCGTCGGGCTCGGCGCCGCTCCTCGCGACCACCGTGTCGGCGACCTTGTAGGCGATCACCGCACCGATCCCGGCCCCGATGCCCGACGCGACACCGAGGATCAGCATCGACGAGAGCTCCGCACCGCCCAGCGCCGCCGACAACAGCGGGAGCGTGTACGGGATCTGGATGATGATCGACGCGTTCGCGATCAGCGCGATCGTGAACACGCCGATGCTGCCGAGTCGGGCCAGACGATCGACGCCGTCGGCGACGGTGTCGTTCACGCCCGACAGCGCATCGCTGAACGACAGCACGATGAACGCGGCGGTCACCACGATGGTGATCAGCGCGTACTTGAGCTCGATGGAGACGCGTCGTTCGCGACGCGCGTGCGGAGACTCCACTCAGGCAGGCCCCCGAGCGCCGCTCGATCGCACGATGCTCATGGCGCGCCTCCGACGATCGGATCGTGGCCTGCGGGCTCGGACACTACCAAGGGCGCGTCGGATGCCCTGGCGGTAGCGTGATCACACACACGCGAACGTCGAGGAGTCGAGATGTCGGAACTGCGCAAGGTCGGATCGCTCGAGGTGTCAGTGGCCGGACTCGGCTGCAACAACTTCGGGATGCGCATCGATGAAGATGCGACCAAAGCTGTCGTCGATGCTGCGCTCGACGCCGGGGTGAACCACTTCGACACCGCCTTCGTGTACGGGGGTGGGCTCTCGGAGGAGTTCCTCGGTCGCGCGCTCGGCGCACGACGCGACGAGGCGATCATCACCACGAAGTTCGGGGGGCGGGCGGCAGGCGATGGCGTCGCGCCCGGCAGCGCGGAGAACATGCGCGAGTGCCTCGACGTGAGCCTCGGCCGACTCGGCACCGACCACATCGACCTGTACTTGCTGCACGTCCCCGACGAGACGACCCCGATTCTGGAGACGCTCACCGCGCTCAACGAGGCGGTGGACGCGGGCAAGGTGCGGGAGATCGGATGTTCCAACTTTTCGGCGTCGTTGCTCGACGACGCGGCGAAGGTCGCGGCCGACAACGGATTGCGCCCGTTCGTGAACGTGCAGAACCAGTACAGCCTGTTGGAGCGCGACGTCGAAGGTGACGCGCTTCCGGCGATCGAGCGCCTCGGCATGACGCTCATGCCGTACTTCCCGCTGGCGAGTGGCGTGCTCACGGGCAAGTACACGCGCGGCGTCGCGGCACCCGAAGGAACCCGGCTCGCCGCATGGGGCGATCGCGCGGCGAGCGCCTTGAGCGACGAGCGCATGGACATCGTCGAACGCCTCGACCAGTACGCACGCGATCATGGACACACGCTCGCGGAGCTCGCGTTGTCGTGGTTGGCCGGGAATCCAGCGATCGCGAGCGTGATCGCCGGCGCGACGAAGCCGGAACAGGTGCAGGCGAACGCGGCGGCGACCTCGGCGTGGAAGCTCACCGACGCCGAACGGTCGGAAGTCGGCGACCTCGCTCGCGTCGTCGGCTGAGCGCACGCGGCGCGATCGAACGCCCGTCCGATGACGATCGTTGCGGTGGTGTCGATGCGGCCGGGGCCGCTCGCGGATCTCGGGGGCGACGAATCGGCGCGGCTCGTGGAAGACCTCCAGCGGCTGGCCGACGCGCGGCCGCGCGCGCTGCTCATCGACGCGCGTGACGGCGCCGGGGCGCGCGAGCCGCGCGTGGCCACCCCCGCCGGCCTGACCGATCCGGCGATGATGGTCGCGACGTTTCCCGCACCCACGATCGCAGTGTGGGACGGCCCCGCGATCGGTGCTGGTGCCGAAGTGCTGCTCGCTGCCGACGTGTGCGTGATCGGCGCACGCGCCACGCTCGCGTTCCCCGAGGTCGGCGACGGCGACCTGCCCAACTGGGGAGGCACGCAACGCCTCACACGCGCCGCTGGGCCTGCCATTGCGCTGCGCGCCCTCGTGTCGGGTGAGACGCTCGACGCGGCGACGCTCGACGCGTCTGGCGTGGCGTGGTGGGTGGACGATCCGGTGTCTCGTGCCGAGGAGCTGGCTCAGCAACTCGCCGACGGTGCACCGCGCGCGCAAGCCGCGGCGCGCGAGGCGGTGCAGCGCGGGCGCGATCTCCCCATCGCCGAAGGCCACCGTGTGGAAGCTGACCTCAATCTCCTGCTGTCGACGACGGCCGATCGCGCGGAGGGGATCGAGGCGTTCTTCGCCAAGCGTCGCCCCGAGTTCCACGGCGAATGACGAGCAACGCATGACTGGGCGCGCCGCACCCGCCACCCGGCACGCAACGAGCTCCGTCGCGATCGCGCGCGTGGCAGTCGAGGAGCTGTGTGACGCGCTCGGACTGGCGCCGCTCGCAGTGGCACGACCGGGTGCAGTCGGGCTGCTCACGCCACCGGTGCTCCTGCCCACGGCCGACGGATGGATCCAACCCGGACCGCCGACCGCCTGGTCCGACGTGATCGCGATGTTGCATGCGTTGCTCGGCGACGCGCACCGTCACGACACCACGAACGGGGTGGCCTTTCCGGACCTATCGTCGTTGAGCGCCGAGGCGATCGACGCCGAAGCCGGTGCATGGCTGCTCCCCGCGGTCGCGGTGCGTGAAGCGGCGGCCGCCGCGCCGCGCGTCGCGTGGCCAACGGGCACGCCTGATGCGCGCGGCGCCAAGGTGGTGGTGCTCGGTTCGGCGTGGGCCGCGCCGCTCGCGGGCGTTGTGCTGCAGCAGCTCGGTGCCGCGGTGGTGCGGGTCGTCGACCCCCGACGGGTCGACCCGTTCCCGCTCCGCGACGCACTCGCGCGCGACCAGAGCGAGGTCGCACTCGATCTCGGATCCGCTCACGGTCGCGACGAGTTCGCGATGCTGCTCGATGCGGCCGACCTGCTCGTCGACGGCACGACGCCGCGCGTGCTGCGCAACGCTGGATTCGACCGCATCGCGATCCCCGTCGTGCGCATCGCCGCGTTCGCCCACGACGACCGCCCGGGGTACGGACTCGCCGCCGAGGCGCGCGGTGGCTGGGCGGCGCGTCACGACCCGCCGCGCCTCGGTCGTTCTTCGGTCGCCGATCCGGTTGCCGGTCTCCTCGCCGCGCTGCTCGCCGTCGACGCGTTGCGCGCGGCGCGATGCCCGCCGAACGACTCGATCGCGGCGCGCATCTCGCTCGAGGAAGCGGTCGGACACCTGTTCGCGGTGTCGCGCCGGAACACACGGTCGTGACGGCGTCGCGAGTGCACGTGCGCGCGCGCAACGCGGTGATCGACATCGAGTTCGATCACCCGCCGATCAACGTGTACGACGTCGCGATGCGCGACGAGCTGTGCGACGTGCTGACCGCGGTGATTGCGAACCCCGAGGTGCGCGTCGTCACCTTTCGTGCGACCGGCGACCACTTCTCGGCCGGCGCAGACCTCCGCGAGTTCGGCACCGCCCCGTCGCTGCACGCGATGCGCCACGCGCGCTGGGCCCGCGACGTGTGGGGCTTGCTTCGCGCCGTTGAGGTGCCGATGATCGCGGCGATGCAAGGAAACGCCGTGGGTTTCGGTTTCGAGCTCGCGTTGCAGTGCGACTTCCGGATCGCGGCCGACGACTGTGTGGTGGCCTTGCCCGAGGCACTCATCGGGATGATCCCCGCTGGTGGCGCGACGCAGACGCTGCCGCGCATCGTCGGCACCGCGCAGGCGTTGCGCACCGTCCTCACCGGCGCGCGCTTCGATGCGGCCGAGGCACGCCGCCAAGGGCTCGTCGACGAGGTCGTCCCTCGCGCCGACCTCGTCGCGCGCGCGGAAGCGGTGGCCGATGCACTCGCCGAGCGACCCGCCAGTGCGGTGCGGGGCGCGAAGGCACTCGTGTGGGCGGCGCTCGACGTGCCGCTGGCCGAGGGGCTCGCACGCGAGCAGACCGCGTTTGCAAGGTTGCCGTCACCCGGCTGATGCGCCCAGTGACGCGGGTGAACGGGTTGGGTACGCTCCCACCAGCACCTTCGCCGGTTCGACGAGTTGGCGAGCCACGACGTTCCACGCAGGGGGTTCAGTGATGCAGTCGACGATGCAGGACTTCCCGCTCACGGTCGGGATGATCTTTCGTCACGGGCGAACGGTGCATCGCGACAGCGAGGTCGTCACCTTCGAAGGTCACAAGAGTCGCCGCGCCACGTTCGCGGAAGTCGCCGACCGCGCCCAGCTCCTCGCCGCGGCGCTGCGCCGGCTGAAAGTCGACGTGGGTGACCGCGTCGGCACGCTCGCGTGGAACCACCAGGAGCACCTCGAGGCGTACTTCGCGATTCCCGGCATCGGCGCGGTCCTGCACACGCTCAACTTGCGTCTGTTCCCGGACCAGTTGCGCTACATCATCAATCACGCCGAGGACAAGGCGATCATCGTCGACGACAGCTTGATCCCGCTGCTCGCACCCATGGTGGCGAAGCTCTCGACCGTCGAGCACTACGTGGTGATCGGTGACGGCGACATCAGCGAGCTCACGAACGCGGTGGCCGACACGTCGGCGACGGTGCATCGCTACGGCGAGCTGCTCGCGGCCGAGTCGCCTGGGTACCAGTGGCCCGAGATCGACGAGTACGCCGCCGCGGCGATGTGTTACACGAGTGGCACCACCGGAAACCCGAAGGGTGTCGTCTACTCGCACCGGTCGACCGTCCTGCACTCCATGGGGGTCGGGCTCCCGGCCGGCACGGGCTTCACCGACGCTGATCGCGTGCTGACGATCGTTCCCATGTTCCACGCCAACGCGTGGGGCTTTCCGTACGCCGCCTGGTTCTCGGGCTCCGACCTGTTGTTCCCCGGACCCTTCCTGCAGTGCGAGCCGCTGGCCCGGTTCATCGAGGACGAACGTCCGACGCGCTCGGCCGCGGTGCCCACGATCTGGAACGACCTCCTGCACCACGCCGAATCGCATCACGTCGACCTGTCCTCGTTGGTGCAGGTCACCTCGGGGGGCGCGGCCACCCCGCGCTCGTTGATCGAGGCCTACCAGCGGAAGTTCGGCATCAAGGTCGTGCAGGGCTGGGGCATGACGGAGATAAGCCCGCTGGCCGCGATGTCGTGGGCGCCGAAGGGCACCGAGCCCGCCAGCGACGACGATCTCGACTGGCGGGCATCAAGTGGTCGCGTCCTCCCCGGCGTCGAACTGCGCATCGTCGACGACGACGGCACCGTGATGCCGTGGGACGGCGAGTCCGTCGGCGAGATCCAGGTGCGCGGGCCGTGGGTCACGGGTTCGTACTACCGCGATCCGTCGCCCGAGAAGTTCTCCGACGGTTGGTTGCGCACCGGCGATATCGCCAGCGTCACGCCCAATGGATTCGTGCGGATCAGCGACCGGGCCAAGGACGTGATCAAGTCGGGCGGGGAGTGGATCTCGTCGGTCGAGCTCGAAGGCCACTTGATGGCGCACGACGACGTGGCCGAGGCGGCCGTGATCGCGGTGCCCGATGTGCGGTGGAGCGAGCGGCCCATGGCGTGTGTCGTCCTCAAGGCCGACGCCACGACCAGCGCGGCGGAACTGCGTGACTTCCTGCGTGACCGCGTTCCCGCCTGGCAGCTGCCCGAGCGCTGGACGTTCATCGAGGCGGTGCCGAAGACGAGCGTCGGCAAGTTCGACAAGAAGGTGCTGCGCGCGCAGCACGCCGACGAGCTCTTGATCGTCGAGGAGATCGAGTGATCCAGTCGCGATCTCGCGGCGCGCGCGTCACGCGCACCATTCGATGACCCGAAATCCGATGATGGCACTTCGATGACGTCGACGCTCGCGGCGTCGGTCTTCGAGCGACTGGGAAGCGACCTCTGGCTGCTGATCCCGGCGTTCTTCTTCTCGTTCGCGGCCGCGGCGCTGGTCGGGCGCGTGCTGGGTGTGCGCCGCTCGTTCCTGGCCACGCTGCTCACCGGCCTGATCGGCTGGCTGGTCGGTCTGCTCGTCGCACTCGCGGTCGCGGGTGACCACGCCGACGCCACCGAGAACTTCGCTCGCAACCTGTTCCTCTTCGCGCTGTTCGGCGCGATGGCCGCGGCCGTGTGGTTGGAGTTCCTCGCGCGCCCGGGAATGATCGCTCGCGCACAGACCGGGATGCAGTCGGTCCCGCACCCCTTGCGATCGGTGCGGCTGCGCAGCCGCCAGGTACGACGCTCGGCCGAGATCACGCGCATCGCCATGCGCACGGGGCTCGCGCCGTCGCTCGGTCTCGGGCGCAGCGCTCGCACCGGCGACGGCGGTGTGCGCCCACCCACCGTACGCCGGCTCCGGCTCGCACTCGAGGAGTGCGGCGGGATGTTCGTGAAGCTCGGCCAAGTGCTCTCGACGCGCGGTGATCTGATCTCGGCCGACGCGGCTGCGGAGCTCTCACTGCTGCAGGACGACGTGCGGCCCGACGGCCGCGACGGGATCCAGGAGCTCCTGGAAGACGAGCTCGACGCGTCGCTCGACGAGGTGTTCGCGCACTTCGACTGGAAGCCGGTGGCCGCCGCGTCGATCGGTCAGGTGTACCGCGCACAACTGCCCGACGGATCGCCCGTCGTCGTCAAGGTCCAACGTCCGGGCGTGAGCGATCAGGTCGCGGTCGATCTGTCGGTGCTCGAAGAGCTCGGGCGTGTCGCGGAATCGCGCACCTCCTGGGGCTCGGAGTACCACGTGCGCGAGCTGGTCGACGAGTTCGGTGCGCGCTTGCGCGAGGAGCTCGACTACCGCATCGAAGCGCGGAACGCGCGCACCATCCGCGCGAGCTTGCCGAACAACTCGCGCGTGTACATCCCGAGTGTGTACGAGGATCTGAGCACGTCGCGCGTGTTGGTGATGGAGTGGCTCGACGGTGTCGACGTTCGCCAGGTGGCATGGAGCGAAGCCCGACCGTCGGATCGCACGCGGATCGCCGATCAGTTGCTGCGCACCTTCCTCGAGCAGATGTTGGCGTCGGGTGTGTTCCACGCCGACCCGCACCCTGGCAACGTGATGTTGCTCGCCGACGGTCGGCTCGCGTTGATCGACTTCGGCGCGGCCGGGCGTCTCGATCCGGTCGAGCTGTCGGCGTTGCGCGACATGATGGCCGGTATCGGTCGGCGCGATGCCGACGGGGTGTGCCACGCGGTGTTGCAAGTGGCGCGGCTGCGGCGCGGTGTCGACGTCGCCGACTTCGAGCGCGCGCTGGCGCGCTTCATGGCGGATCACCTCGCGCCCGGAGCCCGCGGTGACGCCGCGATGTTCAACGCGATGATGCGATTGTTCTTCGACTTCGGGATCACCCTGCCGCCGGAGTGGAGCACGTTCTTCCGCGCGCTGATCGTGCTCGAAGGCACCTTGATGTTCATCGCGCCCGACTACTCCGTGATCGATGCGGCGGAGTCGATCGCCGGTCAGTGGGCGCGGG
>JBEVLJ010000114.1:0-3067 GCA_040509195.1 Acidimicrobiia bacterium | reverse complement strand
TCGGTGAGGTCGGTGTCGAATCCCGGGAAGGTCGGAATCGAGAACGGCGTCCCGCTTCCGGGTGTCGCGCCAGGTGTTCCACCGGGCGTGCCGCCACCGGGAGTGCCGCCGCCAGGCGTCTCGCCACCAGGGGCTTCGCCGCCGGGCGTGTTGAGGTCGGTGTCGATGACATTGGTCGTGATCGAGACGGTGCACGTCACCGTGCTGCCGCCACCGTTCTCAGAACCGTTGCACTGGTCGACCGTGACGGGAAATGCGGCGCTCGTGGTCCCTGTTGCGTTGCAGACCATCGTCGCTCCACCACCATTGCCCGAGCCGTTGCACTGGGTGACGGTCGCGGAGCCTTGCGTGCTCTCGATGCAACCGGTCATCAGGGCTGCGGGATCGCCGCCGCCTGATCCGACGCACTGGTTCAGCGTCAGGGCAGTTGCCGCTGCGGGTGCGCTCGCGCTGATGTTGTTGATGATGTCGACGCTGCACACCGTGGCGCTTCCACCGGCGTTGTTCGAGTTGTTGCACTGGTGCACGGCGTTGATGACGTCGTCCGAGCTCGTGATGTCACCGGTACAGGCGCCGAGCGCGCAGGCCCGGACGTAGACGACTGCCGAGGCGTCGCCAGTGGCATCGATCGTGTTGACGATCGTCACCGAGCACGTGCTTGCGGTCGCTGCGCCCTCGGCGGTTGCCTCGTGGCCGTTGCACTGCGAGAACGACACGGTGGCCGCCGCGGCCGGAGCAGCTGACTGCACGACGGCGACGCCGACCCCGAAGGTCATCAGGATGGCGGCCGACGCACCGCCGAGCATCGCTCGAAGTCGGCGGCGCCCAATGGGACGCCTGACGGAAGAAACGTTCATCACAACACTCCTCGAAAAGGGAGCGTTGAGGTCCTCGCGAGGTCCCCGAGACGTCACCAAGTCGGTGACAGGGCCGCGTGACTCAACCGGGGTTCAGGTCAGCGCGAGCGCTCGATACCAGGTCATCGGCACGCCAGGGCCCGACCTTGACTCCCAGCACGCGCGCGCGTTGCCGGAGCGCGCGAAGACGCTTGGGTACGCTCCGCCGATGGCTGCGCCCACGGTCTCGCTCATGGGCATCCCCGGGATTCCGGTGGTGCAGCCCGGTGACGACGTCGCGGCGCTCATCATCCGATCGATGCGCGACGCCGACATCACGCCCGAGATCGGCGACGCGCTCGTGGTCACCAGCAAGATCGTGTCGAAGGCCGAAGGCTGCATCGTCGATCTCCGCTCCGTGACGCCGTCGCCGCGTGCCATCGAATTGGCCGGGCTCACGGAGAAGGAGCCGGAAGTCGTCGAGCTCGTGCTGCAGGAGTCGACCGCGATCGTCCGCGCGGTGCCCGGCGTGCTCATCGTGCGGCACCGGCTCGGCTTCACGTCGGCGAATGCCGCGATCGACCGTTCGAACTCCGACGGCGGCGAGCACACGGCGCTGCTCATGCCGAAGGATCCCGACGCGTCGACCACTGCGATCCATGCTGCGATCGCGGAAGCGTTCGGCGTATCGATCGCCGTCGTGCTCAGCGACACGCACGGACGCCCGTGGCGGCGCGGCAACGTGGGGGTGGCGGTCGGCGTCGCAGGCATGGATCCCGTGATCGACAAGGCCGGCGCGGTCGATCTGTTCGGCCGAGAGCTCAAGGCCACGCTGATCCCGATGGCCGATCAACTCGCCGGCGCGGCCGCGCTCGTGTCGGGCGAGACCGACGAAGGCCTCCCTGTGGTGCTGGTCCGCGGCCTGCACCTCTCCCCCGGCTCGGGCTCCTCGGCCGACCTCATCCACCCTCCGGATCGCGACCTGTTCAGCCGCTGACCGTCCTCAGTCGTCGAGGCGGAGGGCTGCGACGAAGGCTTCTTGGGGAACTTCGACGCGGCCGATCTGCTTCATCTTCTTCTTCCCCTCCTTCTGCTTCTCGAGGAGCTTGCGCTTGCGCGAGATGTCGCCGCCGTAGCACTTCGCGATGACGTCCTTGCGCTTCGCCTTCACGGTCTCGCGGGCGATGATGCGCCCACCGACCGCAGCTTGGATCGGCACGTCGAACAACTGCCGCGGGATGAGCTCGCGCAGCTTTTCGGTCATGCGCTTGCCGTAGTCGTACGCGCGGTCGCGATGCACGATGGTGGAGAAGGCGTCGACCGGCGTGTTGTTGAGCAGCACGTCGACCTTCGACAACTGCGACGGTCGGTAGCCCGCGGGCTCGTAGTCGAGGCTCGCGTAGCCCTTGGTGCGCGACTTCAGCTGGTCGAAGTAGTCGATCACGATCTCGCCGAGCGGGATCTCGTACACGAGCTCGACGCGCTCTTCCGACAAGTACTCCATGCGAGTCATGGCGCCGCGACGTTGCTGGCTGAGCTCCATGACCGCGCCGACGAACTCCGTCGGCGTGAGCACGGTGACGGTGACGTACGGCTCCTGGATCGACTGGATCTCGTTGGGCGTGGGCATCGCCGACGGGTTGTCGACGACCTCCACCTCACCGTCGACGCGCGTGATGCGATACTCCACGTTGGGGGCAGTGGCAACGAGCGAGAGGTCGTACTCCCGTTCGAGTCGCTCCCGCACGATCTCCATGTGCAACAGGCCGAGGAACCCGCAGCGGAACCCGAAGCCGAGCGCGCCCGACGTCTCGGGCTCGTACGTGAACGACGAGTCGTTGAGGCGCAACTTCTCGAGTGCTTCGCGCAGCGACGCGTACTCGTCGCCGTCGATGGGATAGAGGCCGCAGAACACCATTGGCTTCGGGTCGAAGTAGCCCTCCAACGCGGGGGCCGGATGCGCTGCATTCGTGACGGTCTCGCCCACGCGCGCTTGCGCGACTTCTTTGATGCCCGCGATGAGGTATCCGACTTCACCCGGGCCGAGCGACGCCACCGGCGTGGAGGCAGGCAGGCGGACCCCGACCTCTTCCGCGTCGTGGAGCGCGTTCGCCTGCACGTAGCGCAACTTCGCACCGCTCACGAGCGTGCCGTTGAACACGCGCACCGCGCTGATCACGCCGCGGTACGCGTCGTAGTACGAGTCGAACATGAGCGCCTGGAGCGGCGCG
>JBEVLJ010000113.1:0-2667 GCA_040509195.1 Acidimicrobiia bacterium | reverse complement strand
GTGCGACGCACGCGGTCCCGACTTCGCAACGCATCGCGCGTCAGCTGTGGCGGGTCGCGGCCATCACACGACCGGCGAACGCGAACTGACGGCGGCGCGCTCGACGAGCGGGTGTGACGTCAGTCGCCGCTGCCGTACGGGCGGGTGATGATCTCGAGGAAGTGACCATCGGGGTCGTCCCAATACACACCGCGACCGCCGTCGTGGTGGTTGATCTCACCGGCGCGCGACTTCGCCGGATCGGCCCAGTGGGCGAGACCGCGTTCGACGATGCGGCCGTAGATCTCGTCGAACTCCGGCTCCGACACGATGAACGCGTAGTGCTGCGGTGGAATCTCCTCGGTGACGTCGTGGAAGTCCATCGACACGCCGTTCGCGAGCTCGACCACCAGGAACGGACCGAAGCGCGTGGCCTCGGGGAGCCCGAGCATCTCGGTGAGGAACGTGGCCGAGACGTGTTGGTCGCGGCACCAGACGATCGTGTGGTTCAGTGAGACGGTCACCCCTCCACTCTGCCCGCTGCCGCGACGGATTGCGAGCGCCGGAGGGTGGTGTCGAACCCGTGTCGCGCAGCAGACTCGGTGCATGCGCCTCGACCTGCACGTCTCCCGTTTCGACTGGGCCGGAACACCGGCGAACCTCGGCCCCGGCCTCAGCGATCTCGCCGTGCGCGCCGAAGCCATCGGTGTTCGCACGCTGTCGTTCATGGATCACTACTTCCAGATGGATCGGATGGCGCCGGCCGAAGACCCGATGCTCGAGGGCTACACCGCGCTCGGCTTCATCGCGGGCCGGACCGAACGCCTGCGGCTCCGTCTCCTCGTGACCGGCGTGACCTACCGCCATCCCGGACTCCTGGCGAAGACGGTCACCACGCTCGACGTCGTCTCCGGCGGTCGGGCCGAGCTCGGCCTCGGCGCAGCGTGGTACGAGCGCGAGCACCTCGGCCTCGGTGTGCCGTTCCCGCCGATGCGCGAGCGCTTCGAGCGACTCGAGGAGACGTTGCAGATCTGCCTCCAGATGTGGAGCGACGACGACGGACCGTTCGTGGGGAAGCACTATGAGCTCGCGGAGACGTTGTGCAGGCCCGAGCCGGTGAGCGCGCCGCGGCCGCGCATCCTCATCGGTGGCGCGGGCGAACGGAAGACGTTGCGGCTCGTCGCGCAGTACGCCGATGCGTGCAACTTCTTCGGCGCGCCTGAGGAGATCACGCACAAGCTCACCGTGTTGCGCGGCCATTGCGAGACGATCGATCGCGATCCGAACGAGATCGAAGTCACCGCGCTCTTCCGCGGCGGCGCCGAGGGTCTCGGCGACGACGATCTGCTCCGTGTTGCCGAGGGATACGCCGCCGTGGGTGTGACCACGTTGGTCGCCGGTCCCGACGGGGAAGATCCGGCTGGCGCGCTCGAGCGGCGATGGAGCGGCGTGATGGACCGTCTCGCGGAGATCGAGCCGTCCACGTTCTGATCGGTGCGAGCGGGCCCGCGTCGCCATCAGCGCCTCGAGCTCGGAGCGATGGCTCGACGGCCTCAGCGAGGTTTGTCGGCGAGGAACAGCTCGATGGCCTTGTCGACGCGACGTTGACGCGTTTCGTCGGTCTTCGCGCCGTTGATGTTGTCGACGTGGTAGCGCTGCACGCTGTTCGTCAGCCCGTCGAAGAACGCCTTCGCTTTCGGGTTTTTCTTGAACGCTGCTGCGAGATCCTTCGGGATGTCGACGGGTCGCGGGCTGTCGGCCAGCGCGAGCGTGACGCGGATCTGGTCACCGCCGGCGAGCCCGGTCTCCTTGCGGATCGCTGCGCTCACGCTGATCATCTGCTTGTCGTTCATCGTCGCCATCGTGTTTCGGTACTCGTAACCGTTCACGTTCACGACGACTGCCGCGCGCTTGCCGCCACCGAGCTCCTCGACCACCTCCGGCGGCACGACGATCCCGGTGTTGTTGCCGACCGCAGTCAACGTCGTGTCGAAGCGGACGGATGCGCGCTTGGAGGTGTTGGCCATTCGACAAATGTAGGAGGCGCGACGAGGGCCGGATCCACGTGTTCAACCGTGGTTGACCGGCGTCGCGGCTACGGAGTTCGGCCGATGAATGCGAGCAGCTTGGTCTGCGCGTCGGCGTCGTCGGGCACGTCGACGCGCGGACCGTACTGACCGCTCTGGCGCAGCACGTCGTCCAACGGCAACATGCCTTCGTACATCGCCGCGCACACATCGGGATCGAGCGTGTCATCCTGCCCGGTCGCGCGCGCGAGGTCCCACCGGTGCATGAACACGTCGCCCACGTAGATCATCGAGATCGCCTGCTCGAGCGACATCGTGCCGATGTGGGGCAGGTCGTACTCCTTCGACGCGACCGCCGGGTCGTCGAGCAACGCTTGCACCGCGTCGCTCTGGTTGCGCCACGCGCCGACGGGGTCGTCGGCGACCGAGGGGCCCGCCGGCAACGTGATCCCGGTCGCGCCGTCCAGAAAGGCGGGGAACCACTCGACGAGGTGGCCGACCACGTCGCGCGCCGTCCACTCGGCAACCGGCGACTGGTTGTCCCACGCGTCGGGTGCGACGCCCTCGACGGTCACGGTGAACTCGCCGGCGACGCGGCGATGCTCGCTCGACTGCGTCGTCATCAGAGCTCTCCGATCAGCGCGTCGAGCTTCGCGTAGCC
>JBEVLJ010000112.1:0-6661 GCA_040509195.1 Acidimicrobiia bacterium | reverse complement strand
CCGATGGCCTGCTCGTCGCGTTGTCCGACGGCCTCGACCGCAGCTCCGGCGACCGACTCGCGGCGGTGTCGGCCGGGTTGCTCAGCATCGCCAAGGGCGGCGCCGCGCCGATCGGTGGCGGTCGCGTGCACGAAGTGATCGTCGAGATGGACGAGGCGATGCTCTTCGTGATGCGAGTGAGTGACACGTCGGTGCTCGCGGTCACCACCGGGCGGCCGTGCGACGTGGGCCTCGTCGGGTACGAGATGGCGGTGATCGTCGAGAAGTGCGCTGGGGCGCTCACCCCCGCACTCGTGTCGGAGCTGCAGACCGCGTTGCCACGGTCAGCGATCCGATGACGGAACCGCGGGGGCGCGAGGACGGTATCGACCAGCGATCCGTCGTTCGTCCCTATGTACTCACGCGCGGTCGCACGACGTCGTCGCTCGGCATGATCGCCCTGCACGCGCCGGTGCTCGCGTTGATCGGCGCGGAGCAGTTGCGCCGCAACGCGACGCCCGAGGATCGCCGCATCATCGAGCTGTGCCAGACGCCCACGTCGCTCGCAGAGATCGCGGCTCGGCTCGGTGCGCCGGTCGGTGTGGTGCGCGTGCTGATCGGCGACCTCTCCGAAGCGCGCATGGTGCAAGTCCGCGAGATCGAAGAAGACTCGGAGCATCGCGACGTGCGGCTGCTCGAGCGGCTCTTGGAGGGGATCCGTGGCCTCTGACCTGCCTGTCTCGATGAAGGTGGTGGTCGCGGGCGGGTACGCCGTCGGCAAGACCACGCTCGTCGGCACGATCTCCGAGATCGAACCGCTCACGACTGAAGCCGACATCACGGTCGAGAGCCTCGGCATCGACTTCCCCGGTGCGGTGACCACCAAGACCGGCACCACGGTCGCCATGGACTTCGGTCGCATCACGCTCGGTCCCGACATGGTGCTGTACCTGTTCGGCACGCCGGGCCAGGATCGCTTCCTGTTCCTGTGGGACGAGCTCGTGAAGGGTGCGGTCGGTGGCATCGTGCTCGTCGACACCCGTCGGATCGAAGACTGCTTTCCTGCGGTCGACTACTTCGAGCACCTCGGCATCCCGTTCGTGGTTGCCGTCAACCTGTTCAACGGCGTGTACCGGCACCACCCGCGTGAGGTGCGCGAAGCGTTGAACGTGCCGGCGAACGTGCCCGTCGTGTTGTGCGATGCGCGGAACCGCCTCCACGTGAAGGAGACGTTGGTGCTGTTGGTGGAAGGTGCCCTGCGACGTGCGCAGACCGCCGACGTCAACGCCACCGCCACTGCCTGACGCCGACGCGACCGAACAGCGACCAACTGAAGCCCGACCAGCCACGTCGGTAGTCTGGGCCGGATGGCCGGCTTCTACATCGAGACGCTCGGCTGCCCCAAGAACGCGGTCGACTCCGACAAAGTCGTGGCTTCGTTGCTCGCCGACGGCCTCGTGCCGGCTGGCCGCGCCGAGGACGCGGACGTGGTGGTGGTCAACACCTGCGCGTTCATCGAGGCGGCCCGGCAGGAGTCGATCGACACCGTCCTGGCGCTGAGCGCGGCCCGCAAGCCGGGCGCGAAGGTCGTGGTGACCGGTTGCATGGCCGAGCGCTACGGCGACGAGCTCGCCGCGGCCCTGCCCGAGGTCGACGCGGTGGTCGGATTCGCGGGCGAAGGCGCGATCGGCACTCGCGTCGGGCTCGCGATGCCGAAGCGCAAGCCGGTCGGGGTGAGTGATCTGTTGGAGCTCGCGCGCCCGGTGTCAACGCTGCCGTGGGCGTATGTGAAGGTGGCCGAAGGCTGCGACCGCGCCTGCGCGTTCTGCGCCATCCCCACGTTCCGCGGCAAGCAGCGATCGCGCACGATCGAATCGATCGAAGCGGAGGTGCGCACGCTGGTCGAGGGCGGCGTGGCCGAGATCGTGCTCGTCGCGCAGGACCTTGCGTGGTACGGGCGCGACATCGGTGAGCCCGGTTCGCTCGCGCCGTTGTTGCGCCGGCTCGACACGTTGCGCGCGCACGGCTTGCAACGCGTGCGTCTCCTCTATCTCTACCCGAGTGAGGTGCGCGATCCACTGGTGTCCACCATGCTCGAGCTCGACACCGTGGTGCCCTACTTCGATCTGTCGCTGCAGCACGCGGATCCCGCGCTGCTGCGCGCGATGAAGCGGTGGGGGAGTGGCGATCGCTTCCTCGAGATGATCGCGGGCATTCGCGCGCAGGAGCCGAACGCGACCTTCCGTTCGTCGTTCATCGTCGGCTTCCCTGGCGAGACCGAAGCTGCGCACGACGCGTTGCTCGGCTTCCTCGCCGCCGCCGAGCTCGACTGGGCCGGTTTCTTCGCGTACTCACGCGAAGACGGCACCGCGGCTGCGTCGCTCACGAACACCGTCAACGAACGTCTGGTCGGCGAGTGGCTCCGCGAGTGCGACGAGGTGCAGGATCCGATCACGCGTGCGGCACGCGACGAGCTCGTCGGCAGCGAAGTGAGCGTGCTGATCGATGAGATCGACCAGAGCGACGCGGAGCATCACGTGGCGATCGGCCGCACCCATCGCGAAGCACCCGAGATCGACGGCGTCGTCCGGGTGGAGAGCGCGAGCCACGGTGGAGGCGGCGCCGGCGCGTTGCACGCGCGCCCCGGCGCCATCGTGCGCGCGCACGTCACTGACGCCGTGGGCCCGGATCTGATGGCGAAGTCGTGAGCGCTGATCCGGTGGAGCGCAAGGCCGCGAGCCCCGAATCGGCGAACCGCTCGCAACCGGAGCGCGTGTATCGATTCGGAGAGAACGCGATCCTCACGCCCGCCAACCTCGTCACCATCGCGCGCCTGTTGCTCGCGGTGCCCACGGTGTTGTTGATCGCGGATCAGGGCTCGTCGTGGCTCACGGTCGGACTCTGGGTCGTGCTGGCGTGCACCGACCGTCTCGACGGTTGGCTCGCCCGGCGCGACGGCACCACCCGTTCCGGCGCGTTCCTCGACCCGCTCGCCGACAAGTTCCTCGTGATCGGCGGGTTCGCTGCGCTGGGATGGCGAGGCGACTTCTCGTGGCTCGCGGTCATCATCGTCGCGGTGCGCGAAGTGGGCATCTCGATGTATCGGTCGTTCGCGATCCGACGCGGCATCTCGCTGCCGGCGCAGAAGCTCGGCAAGTACAAGGCGTTCTTCCAGTTCCTCGCCGTCGGCGTCGTGTTGTTGCCCTGGACCTACGAGTGGGCCACCGTGCATGACATCATCCTGTGGACCGCCATCGTGCTCACCGTGGTGTCGGCGCTGCAGATCCTCCGCCACGGCTTCAAGCCCCAGGAGCCCCATGCGATGTGACGTCCTCGCGATCGGCACCGAGCTGCTGCTCGGCCAGATCGTCGACACCAACAGCTCGTGGATCGGAGAGCACCTCTCCGCCGCGGGGATCGACACGTGCGAGCACCGCAAGGTCGGCGACAACCTCGGTCGCATGGTCGACTGTCTGCGCGAGCTGCTCGAGCGCGCCGACGCAGTCATCGTGTGCGGTGGCCTCGGACCCACGCCCGATGACGTCACACGCGAAGCGATCGCCGAGGTCATGGGCGTCGAGCTCGAACGCCGCGACGAGTTGATCGACGACATCCGGCGCATCTTCGGTGATCGCAACCGCGAGATGCCCGAGAACAACTTGCGCCAGGCCGACGTGCCGAAAGGTGGTCACGCCATCCCGAACCCGATCGGCACCGCGCCCGGCCTGCAGTGCGAGGTGGAGATCGGCGGCGTCACGAAGGTCGTCTACGCAGTTCCGGGCGTGCCGTACGAGATGAAGCCGATGATCAGCGATGTCGTGCTGCCGGATCTGCTCGATCGGTCGGGTCAGCGCTCGGTGATCGTGTCGCGTTCGCTGAAGACGTGGGGCGCGTCGGAGTCGGGTCTCGCCGAGATGATCGCCGAACGAGTCGACCAGCAGACGAACCCCACCATCGCGTTCCTCGCTCGCGGGATCGAGGGCATCTACGTGCGGATGACGGCGAAAGCTGCCACCACCGAGGAAGCGACTGCACTGCTCGATTCCGAAGACGCCGAGTTGCGATCGGTGATCGGCCATCTCGTGTTCGCGGTCGACGACGACACGATGGAGTCGGAGGTGCTGCGCCTCTGCGCCGAGCGCGGATGGTCGCTCGGCGTGGCGGAATCGCTCACCGGCGGGTTCATCGGTGGCCGCATCGCCAACGTCGAGGGCGCGTCGGCCACGTTCCGCGGCTCCATTGCCGCGTACGCGAGCGACGTGAAGCGCGACCTGCTCGACGTCTCGTCGGAGCTCGTGGTGTCGGAAGACGCGGCGCGCCAGATGGCGGAGGCGGCGCAGCGCGTGCTCGGTGCCGACGTCGGCATCTCCGCGACGGGCGTCGCCGGCCCAGCCGAGCAAGACGACCAACCGGTCGGCACGGTGTT
This sequence comes from Acidimicrobiia bacterium, assembly GCA_040509195.1. Taxonomy (GTDB): domain Bacteria; phylum Actinomycetota; class Acidimicrobiia; order IMCC26256; family DASPTH01; genus DASUMF01. The sequence continues at coordinate 2,256 of JBEVLJ010000112.1, read as the reverse complement.
CTACGGGATCGCCATCCCTGGCATCGACACGGAAGTCGTGTCAATGCGACTGCCGGGCGACCGCGAGCGCATCCGCCAGTTCTCCACCATCTCGGTCCTCAATTTGTTGAGGATGCGGCTGGTCGCGCTGCCATGAGCGCTCTGAGCTCGGCCTGGGCGAACGGACTGTCGCGCGCGTTCGTCGCGATCGTCCCGCCGCGCGAAGTGGTCACCGCACTCGACGAGGCGCTCACCCCGGTGCGTGCGGCGGCAGCGCCACGGCTCACGTGGACGCGACGCGCGCAATGGCACGTCACGCTGCAGTTCCTCGGCCGCGTCGACGACGTCGCGTCGTTGGTCGACGCACTCGCACTGGGCCTGGCTGACGCGCCGGTCGCGCGCGTCGGGCTCGGTGGCGCCGGGGCGTTCCCGTCGCCGATCGAAGCCTCGGTCGTGTGGATCGGCATCGACCAAGGGGCTGACGAGCTCGAGACGCTCGCGCGCGTCGTGGAGTCGGCCAGTGCGTCCTGCGGCTGCGATGCCGGCGACGGGCCCACCTTCACACCCCACATCACCATGGCGCGAGCCCGGCACCCGCTGGCGGTGGGTTCGATGCTCGGTTCCATCGGCGATGGCCCGATCGGCCCCATGTGGAACGTCACCGAGGTGCGCCTGCTCGAGAGCGACACGCTTCCGTCGGGTGCCGCCTACCGCGAAGTCGCCCGCTTCCCGCTCAGCTCGTAGCGCTCGAGCTCCATCCAGGTGCCAAAGCCGCCGAAACGGTGAGGTCAGTGGTCCGGGAGGAGGCCGTCATCGACCGCTTGGTCGATGATGTGTTGCGCGGCGACCCACAGCTCGAGCGAACCTTCGGCGATGTGCGCGTTGCGTGCGCGCACCTGCGACTCCACGATGCCGTGACGCTTCCACGCGAGCCCGCCTGACGCGCGGTTGAGCATGAGCGGCGACAACCGGTCGAGCGCGGCGGCGAACTTCGCGTCGGCGGTGTCGCGCGCGTCGAACTCCTCCCACAGCGCGCGCAGCTCGGCACCTTGTGGAGATGGCAACATGCCGAACAGTCGGTCGGCCGCCGCCTGTTCGCGTTCGGCCTTGCGTGCTTGCAGCGCGTCGTCGTACACGAACGTGTCGCCGGCGTCGATCTCGACGAGGTCGTGCAGCACGACCATCTTGATGACGCGATCGACGTTCACTTCTGGTGGCGCGGCGTCGGCGAGCACGATCGCCATGAGCGCGAGGGTCCACGAGTGCTCGGCGCTGTTCTCGCGCCGCGAGCGGTCGGCGATCGTGGTCTGACGCTCGACGGCCTTGAGCTGGTCGGCCTCGAGCACGAAGGCGAGCTGCGCGGCGAGCGTGTCGTCGGTCATGGCGCCAGTCTCGCGAACGTGCTCCGGCCCGACACACGGTCTCTCGGGGCAGGTTGCCGGTCCGATGCTTGCGCTCGAACGCTTGTTCGGTTAAGTTGCAGGGGTGTGATTCGGAGACCTCATCGGAGTACGAGCGGCCGCGATGAGTGTCACACCCCAGTCGTAGGTTCCTCCCACGAGCTTCCCCCAACAGTCGCAGCAAGGCCGACAGGCCGGCAGGCCTTCAGCCCACCCCAGGCCAGAACACAACAGGAGGGTTCCACCGTGGAACGTGACCAGGCACTCGAGATGGCGATCGGTCAGATCGAGAAGAACTACGGCAAGGGCGCCATCATGCGTCTCGGCGAGCACGGCAACGTCGGGGTGGCTGCCATCTCCACGGGTGCCCTCGCGCTCGACGTCGCCCTCGGCATCGGAGGCCTGCCCCGCGGCCGCGTCGTCGAGATCTTCGGTCCGGAGTCGTCGGGCAAGTCCACGCTCGCCATGCACGTCGTTGCCGAGGCGCAGCGCACCGGTGGCACGTGCGCCTACATCGACGCCGAGCACGCGATGGACCCGGTGTACGCGTCGGCCATCGGTGTCAACGTCGACGAGCTGCTGATCTCGCAGCCCGACACCGGTGAGCAGGCGCTCGAGATCACCGACATGCTCATCCGCTCCGGCGCGCTCGACGTGATCGTCATCGACTCGGTCGCGGCGCTCACGCCGAAGGCCGAGATTGAAGGCGAGATGGGCGACACGCACGTCGGCCTCCAGGCGCGATTGATGAGCCAGGCGTTGCGCAAGCTCACCGCCAACCTCAACCGCTCGCGCACCGTCTGCGTGTTCATCAACCAACTGCGCGAGAAGATCGGCGTGATGTGGGGCTCGCCCGAGACCACGCCCGGCGGTCGTG
>JBEVLJ010000111.1:0-5032 GCA_040509195.1 Acidimicrobiia bacterium | reverse complement strand
GGTTCAGCTGGCGACGAGATCGCCGCGGCGACGGGCACGATGCACGATCACGGCAGCCGTGGCCGCACCGGCGGCAGCCACCGCTGCGCCACCGATCGCGCCGGCGTAGGCCAGGCGACGACCCGAGAGGATCGCCCGACGCGCTTCGCGCTCGCCGGCTTCCTCGATGGCCGCGAGCGTCTGGGCGAGGAGCCCCGGCGCCGGCTCGAGGTAGCGGGTGCGAAGGAGTTGGAGGCCGCGCAACATCTTGCGGTAGCGGGCGAGCTCGGCCTGACAGCGCAGGCACTCGTCGATGTGGCGTTGCAGCGTGAGGTCGACGGCCGTGCCGTGTTCCACTGCTGCGGGCAGTTGACTGGCGACGTCGTCACACAGCACGAGCCCACCCCTTTCTCTCTGGTCCGCCGTCCTCGTAGAGGAGGTCGCGGAGCTTGCGACGACCTCGGTGCAGGCGCACCTTGGCCGCGGCGACCGAGATGCCCAATTCCTCGGCGATCTCCTCGTGCGACAGGTCGTACACGTCTTTGAGCACCACGAGGGCTCGCAACTTCGGCGACAGCTCCTCGAGTGCCATCGACAGCTCGTCGAGGGCGAGCGACGATTCCGCTGCGCCTTCGGGCTGGAGGTCGGGGTGCAACTCGATGGGCTCGTTCACCATCGCGTCGAGCGACTCGGCGCGGTGGCGGCGACGCTTCTTCACGGCCGTGTAGGCGGTGTTCGCGGTGATCCGGTACATCCACGTGGTGAACTGCGCGTCACCGCGGAAATCGGGGAGCGCTCGCCACGCTTTCAGGTAGGCGTCTTGGACCACGTCACGCGCATCTTCCTCGTCGGCCGTGAGGCGGAGGGCGAGGGTGTACGTGTCGACGTGGGTCCGGCGGACCAGTTCGTCGAACGCAGCGCGATCACCGAGGCGGGCTTCACCCACCAGCTGATCGAGCTCGTCTCGTTCCCGCGGCAATTCGTGCGTGGTCATCCGACTCCGCCGCGTGGTCCGGGGTTACGCGCGATTGGGGAGCTCACAGCCCACCCACCAGCGAACCGTTGCGCAGCAAGGGCTAGCGAGTCTCTTTGTGCAGCGTGTGCTTGCGCTCGTGGCGGCAGTACTTCTTCATCTCGATCCGCTCACGGCTGTTGGTCTTGTTCTTCATGGTGATGTAGTTGCGCCGCTTGCAGTCTTCGCAAGCCAACGTGACCTTCACCCGCTTGTCACTTGCCATCTCGTGCGCTCCAACTTCTGTCTGGATCTCGTAGCGGTGGCGGGACTCGAACCCGCGACAACGCGATTATGAGCCGCGTGCTCTGGCCACCTGAGCTACACCGCCTTGATTGCTTCGCTCGCAGTGGTGCGCCGGGGCAATCCGGTCGCGCCAGCCGCTCGCTCCGCGGATTGCGAGCCCCCTTACGGACTTGAACCGTAGACCCCTTCCTTACCATGGAAGTGCTCTGCCAACTGAGCTAAGGGGGCGGAACGGGCAAGGATAGCAACCGAGGTGGCCGCGCTACTTTTCGGCGATGACCGACGCTCGTGAGCCCGCGACGGATGCCGTCGAGATCCGCCACGCCGAGCGGCGTGACGCCGAGGGGATCCGGGCCGTCTACAACCACTTCGTGACCGACTCGATCGCGCTGTTCGACCTCGTGCCCCGCACCCTCGACGAGCAGGTCGCCTGGATCGACGCGCACTCGGGTGGGCACCCGGCGCTGGTGGCCGTCGATCCGGCCGCGGCCGCCACCTCCGGTGGGGTCACCAACGGGATCGTGGGGTTCGGGTCGCTCTCGCCGTTCCGATCCCGGCCCGCCTACGCGGGGACGGTCGAGAACTCGGTGTACTTGCTCGACTCGCACCAGCGGCGCGGGATCGGGCGACGGTTGCTCGACGAGCTGGTGTCGCTCGCGCAGGCGCACGGCTTCCACACGATGATCGCGCGCATCTCCGGCGGCAACGAGGGCTCGATCGCGCTCCACGCCGCGTGCGGCTACGAGGTGATCGGCGTCGAGCGCGAGGTCGGACGCAAGTTCGGCCAGTGGCTCGACGTGGTCGAGATGCAGCGAATGCTCTAACCCGCGTCGGGGTCGGGGGCGCCTGGCAGTGCAGGCCACGTGCCGTTGCCGTGCTCGCCAGCTTCCGTTCCGTTGGTGTCGCTCGCGCCGACGGCGGCCATCACGGGAGTGGGTGCCGGCATCGGCGCTTCGAGCTCGATCTTCTGCACGGACTGGCGGTGCAGCTCGAGCATCTCGTCGTGATACGCGCGGATCGACGACACGAACTCCGGATTCGCATACAGGGTTCCGTCGACGATGGGTCCCGGCATCCGCTCGATGACGGCCACCACGTCGTCGCCCGACAACGTCTTGTGCACTTCGAGCGCGTGCGCGAGGCACAGGACGGCATCGCGGTCCTTCTCCAGCATCTGCGCGGTGCGGCGAAGCAGTCGAGCCAGGTTGTCCTCGACGCGTTGCCCGAGACCGCCGCGCAGCATCTCGCCCGTCGGGGAGCCCTTCCCTTGCCCAGGAAGCCCGCCGGCGACCTGCGCGGCCGTCGTGACGGCGTGGGACGCAATCGTGGTGCCCATGCCCCAGAAGCCCTCCATGAGGATGGTGAGCTCGGTCGCCTGCTCGAGATCGCCCGACACTCCTGACGCGCTGTCGCCGTCGAAGAAGATGCGCTCGCCGGCGAGCGACGCGAGCGCCACCATCACGTCGGCTTCGAACTCGGACTTGAACTGCTTGAAGCGATCGTCGACCCGGATCGACGCGACCATCCCGAGGTACTCGTTGCCCGGATCGATCGTCGCGAGGTCGATCTCGAGGTGCTTGCGCGCTCGGTACGCGACGACCGCGTGACACGCTTCGTGCACCGCCACACCGTGACGGTCTTGTCCGACGAGCTCGACGTCGCGAGACGGACCGAGGCTCTTGAGGTGCTTCGCTTCCAGCACGTCGATCCACGTGATGGCCTGTCGGTCGTCTCGGATCGCGTTGATCAGCGCTTCGTTGACGAGGTCCTTGATCGTGGCGCCGGTCGCGTACGGCGTCATCACCGCGAGCTTGTCGATCTGCTCGGTAGTGAGCTCGTGCTGGACCTTGTCGAGGTAGCCCTCGTAGGTGCGGACGCGCCCGGCCTTCGACGGGTAGCCCACGCGATAGATGCGATCGATTCGACCCGGGCGCAGCAGCGCGGGGTCGAGCGCGTCGGGCATGTTCGACGCCATCATCACGAGCAGGCGGTACTTCGGCGGCAGCTTCGGGCGCATGCCGAGCGCGCGCCTGATCGAACGGTTGAAGAAGCCTCGTGGCTTCTTCAACCCGGAGAGCTCAGCGAGGAGCGCCTGCAGGGTGCCCATGTCGCCACCACCACCACCGAGGCCGCCCATCACGACGCGCAAGATGTTGCGACGCGGCGGGTCACCGGCATCGGCCGCAGCCTCGGGAACCCACGGTTCACCGTGTTGGTGGAACTTCCTCAGCGTGCTGGCCGAACCGGGCGACATGTAGGCGATGCCGTGACACAGACCAGAGTGCGCGTGCGCGGCTTCGGCCGCCGCACCGCCGCCGACCTGCGCACCGCGATTGCCGAGCACGTCGGCTTCGTCGAAGAACGCGATGACGCCCCCGTACTTCAGCGAGAGCTTGCGAAGCTTGCGGAACAGGCTCTTCACCTTGAGGATGCCCACGCCCATGAACATGTTGGTGAACGCGCCGGGCTCGATGAACACGAACGGTCGACCGGTCTCGCCCGCGACCGCTTCGGCCATGAGCGTCTTGCCCGTGCCGGGAGGCCCGTACAGCAAGATGCCCGACGGCACGTAGCCGCCGCGATCCTCGATCGACTCGGGGTCTTCGAGGAAGACGATGTTCTCCTTCACGCGCTCGAGCACGGCGTCTTGTCCCCACACGTCGCTGAAACGCGTGTTGACGTCGTCGGGGTAGTACACCTCCGTGCCGCCGCGGGAGAGGAACCAGAAGATCGCCACGAACTGGCCCACCGCGATGAACATGAACAGCGACATCTGGAAGATGAACGGAAGCTCGGTCGCGGTCGAGAACAGGAAGTCGACGACGGTCTGCGGCAGCGTGACGAGCTGGTGGAAGAAGCCGTCGTCGTTGCGCCACGCCACGAACCAGTTGAACGCCGCGATCCAGAACAGGTACTTGAACACGCGTGCGATGCGGTACCGCGTCCACGGGCTCATCCGGTCGATCAACCGGTTCGTCGCGTTGATGCCGCGCGTCCAGAGCCGGAAGTACGAGGTGCTGTGCTCCTGCACCACGTAGTTGAGCTGGCGGAGCACCTCGAGCCCCATCAGGACGAAGATGAACCACCGCGAGCGCGCCACCTCGCGGAACGCCTCGCTCACGGGCAGGATCGGGTTGTCGGCGACCTCGCCCCACACGAACATCGCGAACACGGCGGCGAGCAGTACGAGGAACTTGATCCGATCCCACCACGGCAACGGTCGGCGCGTCGCGCGCTCTTCGTCGCGCGGACGACTCACGAAGGTGGCGCCTTTGGCCGGGGTGTTCATCTCAATCCGCCTTCACGGTCCACGAGTCGATCACCTGCTCGATCTTCGACTTGTTCTTCTCGTAGCACTTGGTCGAGCACTTGATCGCGATGGCATACACCTTCGACGTGGCCTGGTCGAGCAACGTGATCTGATTCAGGACCGACTCGCCCTTGCTCGACTTGAGCGTCGCGACGAGGTGCGATCCGTGGAATCCGCCGTCGCGCTCCACGGGCTCGTACGTGAGCACCGTCGCGGTCTCGTTCTGCAACTTGGTGTCGATGTCGTAGAAGAGGTTCCGTAGCGACGAGAGCGACACGCCGTCGGCCGCTTCCGCGGAGATCTTCTCCACGAGGGCACGACCCACGGGGAAGCTGGGGCTGCGGCTCGTGATGTGCGACAGCGCCGGCTTCGGGTGCGCGTCGAAGATCGCCGCCCACTGGTTCTGGCGGGCCGACTCGAGATCCGCCGCAGTCATGTCGGCCTTGGCTGCCTCGAACAGCGCGTCGTTGTCGTAGAGCTTCCAG
>JBEVLJ010000110.1:0-3344 GCA_040509195.1 Acidimicrobiia bacterium | reverse complement strand
AGCGGGAGGTCGGGCAGGATCGCACCTTCGATGCCGGCGTCTTCGAGGGCGGCGGCGAACCGTCGGTAGCCCATGTGCCCGACGAGATTCACGTACGTCATCACCGCGATCGGCACGTCGACGTCGAGCTTCGTGGCCTCGGTGATCAACCCGGCGGGCGTGACGCCACGCGCGAGCGCGCGCTGCGACGACAACTGGATCGTGGGACCGTCCATCACCGGATCCGAGAACGGGATGCCGAGCTCGATCGCGTTCGCGCCCGCCGCCGCGAGTGCGCGCACCACGTCGAGCCACTGGTCGTCGAGACCGGCGGTGACGTACGGCACCAGCAACTTCCGGCCCGCGTCGCGCGTGGCGCGCAGGCTCGACTCGAGGCTCACGCCGACGACCCACCTGGCAACTGCTCCGCGAGACGGTCGACGATCTGCGCGACGTCTTTGTCGCCACGTCCCGACAAGGTGAGCAGCACCGTCGATCCCGACGGCACCGAGTGACCGGCCTCGCGCGCCAACCAGCCGATCGCATGCGCCGACTCGAGCGCGGGCACGATCCCCTCGGTGACGCACAACAGCTGGAATCCGGCGAGCGCTTCGTCGTCGGTGGCTGCACCGTACGTGGCACGCCCGCTGGCCGCGAGCTGCGCGTGTTCCGGCCCCACGCCCGGGTAGTCGAGGCCGGCACTGATCGAGTGCGCTTCCACGATCTGGCCGTCTTCGTCTTGCAGGTACAGCGAACGCGCGCCGTGCAGCACCCCGGGCACCCCGCGGTTGACCGCCGCGCCGTGTTGGCCCGACTCGAGCCCGAAGCCCGCCGGCTCCACGCCCACCAACTTCGCGTCGGTGTCGAGGAAGCCCGCGAACGTGCCGATCGCGTTCGATCCTCCACCCACGCACGCCACCACCCACTCCGGATCGGCACCATCGAGGACCACGCGACACTGCTCGCGTGCTTCGTCGCCGATCACGCGTTGCAGCTCGCGAACCATCCACGGGAATGGATGCGGGCCCGCGGCGGTGCCCAGGCAGTAGTGCGTGGTCTCCACCGTCGCCACCCAGTCGCGCAACGCCTCGTTGATCGCGTCCTTGAGCGTGGCGCTGCCCGAGGTGACGGGGATCACTTCCGCTCCAAGCTGTTGCATGCGGAACACGTTGAGCGCCTGACGCTCCACGTCGACCGCGCCCATGAACACCACGCAGTCGAGTCCGAACAACGCCGCCGCGGTGGCGGTGGCGACACCGTGCTGACCCGCACCGGTCTCCGCGATCACGCGCTGCTTGCCCATGCGACGAGTGATCATCGCTTGGCCGAGCACGTTGTTGATCTTGTGGGAGCCGGTGTGCGTGAGGTCTTCGCGCTTCAACAGCACGCGCACACCCAACCGCTCCGAGAGGTTGCGGCACTCGGTGACCGGCGTGGGGCGACCGGCGTAGGACCCGAGCAGCGCCGCGAACTCGGCGCGAAATTCGTCGTCGTGCCACGCGGCACGGAACTCGCGCTCCAGTTGCTCGAGCGCGGGCACGAGGGTCTCGGGCACGAACCGTCCACCGAAGTCGCCGAACCGCCCGAGACCGACGGGTTCGGGACCAGGCGGACCGAGGTGCACAGGCTGGCCCCGCATGGGAGTGGGATCGGGGATGGTCATCGCTGCATGATCACGCGTCGTCGGCCATCCAGTCGTACGGAGGTGCGGTCATTCGCGGCTCCGACGCCGTGGTGGTGAACTGCTCGCGCTCGTCGTAGTCGTAGTCGTCGTGCCCACCGGTGTCGGCGCTCGTTCGCCCAGGACTGGCGCCGCCGGCCATGCGGGCGGCACGGATGAACGCTCGCAGCTTGCGGGGATCCTTGTGCCCCGACCCCGGGAAGGTCTCGACGCCGGTGGAGACGTCGACGCCCCACGGCCGCACCCGGCGGATCGCCTGCTCCACGTTGCCCGGGTGCAGACCACCGGCGAGCAGCAGGCGCACACCGGGAGGGACGGTGTCGGCGAGCGCCCAGTCGAACGCGCGTCCCGAGCCCGGCTGTTCTGCATCGACCATCACGATGTCGACCGGACCGTTGCCGACCGCAGCCAACGCCGGATCACCGGCCGCGAACGCCTGGATCACGAACTGCACCCGACGACGGATCCAGCGCACGTCGGACATCGGCTCCCGGCCCGACAACTGCGCGCCGCCGAGACCCAACGTGTTGACCAATTCGACGACTCGCTCCTTGCGCTCGTCGCGGAACACACCGACCGTGATGATCCCCGCCGGCAGGCGGTGCAGGATCTCACCCACCGTGTCGGGGGTGACTTGGCGCGGGCTCGGTGCGAACACGAAGCCGAGCGCGTCGGCACCCAACGCCACGGCGAGGAGGGCGTCTTCCTCGTTGGTGATCCCGCAGATCTTCACCCACATCGCGTGCGTCCCATGCTGGGTCGAGGGTACCGGAGGCAGTTCGGGCATCGGCGTACATTGCCGACGATGCGCGCCGACCTCAAAGAACGTTCATGGGTCGGCGCCATGCGCGACTGGCTGCCGTTCCTGGCCATCGGTGTGGCGTACGCGGTGCTGCACGAGCTCGCCGAACCACTCGAACGCGCCGCGCACGTGCAACCGCAACTCGGCTTCGACGAATGGCTGTTCGCGGGCACCGCACCGACCGTCCGCATGCAGGACGCGCTCTGGCATCCCGGCAACCCCCATTGGTGGGACTACCTGGCGTGGGCCGTGTACCTCAGCCACTTCGTCGTCCCGGTGGCAGTGGCGATCGGGCTCTGGTGGACCAACCTCGCCGAGTTCCGCAGGTTCCGCACCCTCGTGGTGACGGCCGCGTTCGCCGGCTTCCTCACCTACGTGGTCTACCCCGCCATCCCTCCGTGGCTCGCCGGCGCGCGCGGCGACATGGCCGACAGCACGCGCATCGTGCGCGCAGTGTGGAACCACCTGGGCGCGCCGGGGATCGCCGCAGCGTTCGGTGAGAACAGTGACGTGGCGTTCCCCGTGGGCGCGTTGCCGTCGCTGCACGCGGCGGCCCCGTTCATGGTGATGCTCTTCTTCTGGAAGCGCGCACCGCGCTGGCGCGTGGCACTCGTCGCGTACACCGCGGCGATGGCCGTCACCCTGGTGTACACCGCCGACCACTTCGTGTTCGACGTGCTGCTCGGCTGGGCCTACGCCACCGTCGTGTACTGCGTCGCGACTTGGTGGTGGCGACGCGAGGGATCGGTTCAGGCGTCGATGAGACGGCCGGCGAGGTAGTCGTCGTAGGCAGAGAGGTCCAGGAGGCCGTGACCGGAGTAGTTGAACAGGATCACGCGCGCCTCGCCCGTCTCCTTCGCCGCGAGAGCCTCGTCGATCACC
>JBEVLJ010000109.1:0-3508 GCA_040509195.1 Acidimicrobiia bacterium | reverse complement strand
TCTCCTTCGATGCCGCGTTCTGCCGGGCGCGCAGCGCTTCCACCGTGGCGTCGAGCTGGCGACGTTCGGCGTCGGCGGCGAGGGTCTCGTCGATCAAGCCTTCGCGCACGCGCTTGCGTGTGATCGCGTTGCGGTACTCGGCATTGTCGCGGAGGAGCGTCAGGTCGATCACGTCGTGTCCTCGTCGGTGCGCACCTGCGCGCGTAGGCCGTCGATCCATCTGGCCGCGTCACGCTGCGCCTTGGTGGCCGCGCGCCGCTTCACGTGTCCGTCGTCGCCGGTCACGGGATACGAACCGAGGAACTTCACCTCGGCGGTGGTCGCCGCGAGGTCGCGCAGGCAGTCAGCGACGACCGCGTTGGCGACGTGGCCTTCGAAGTCGATGAAGAAGCAGTAGTCGCCGAGGTTGCGCTTCGTCGGGCGCGACTCCAAGCGAGTGAGGTTGATCGCGCGCGCGGCGAACTCCTGCAGGATCGCGAGCAGCGATCCCGGGCGGTCGGCGCGCTGGAAGCACACCACCGAGGTCTTGTCGTGACCCGTCGGCGCGGGGATGCCGTGACCGACGAGCACGAAGCGCGTCTGGTTCTCGGGGTGGTCCTCGATCTCGCTCGCGAGTACGGCGAGCCCGGCGCGTGTCGCGCCTTGCAGGGTGCCGATCGCGGCGATGCCGCGCTTGCGGGAACGCGCCACCTTGCGCGCGGCCTCCGCCGTCGAATTGGCGGTGTCGGTGGACGCGTTCGGGAGGTGCTTCGCCCGCCACACGCGCGTCTGGCCGAGTGGGTTGGGATGCGAGATCACCATGGCGATGTCGCGCAACTTCGTGCCCTTCGGCGCGCACAGGTGCAGCGACACGGGCAGGTCGATCTCGCGCTGCACCAGCAGATCGGTGTCGAACGCGAGCGTGTCGAGCGTCACCGGGATCGAACCCTCGATCGAGTTCTCGAGCGGCACGATGCCGAGCTCCACGTCGCCACGCTCGACCGCGGTGATCACCCCCGGCACGTCACGGAACGGCACCGCTGCACCCGCGGCGAGATCCGTCTGCGTGAGCAGGGCTTCCTCGGCGAACGTGCCGTGCGGCCCGAGGAACCCGACACGCGGCGCAGCCGTGTGTGCCGGCGCAGCCGTGTGTGCCGGCGTCGCCCGACGTGCAGGCGCGGGTGCGGGTTTCGGCGCGTTCATCGCGAGCGATCGTAGGGGTGACCCGGGTGCGAGCTCTGCACATTGCCCGCGTCGACACGGGCGACGTCGCGCGTCAGTCGGCGTGCGACGAGGGCGACGTCTGGTGTGCAGCCACGGCCGCGCCCACGATGCCGGCCTCGTTGAGCAGTTGCGCGGGCACGATCTCCGCCTTCACCTGCTTCAGACGCGGCAGGAACTTGTCCGACTTCTTGCTGATGCCGCCGCCGACGATGATCAGGTCGGGAGCGAAGAGGTGGTCGAGCATCTGGAAGTAGTCGTCGAGGCGCATCGACCACTGCTTCCACGACAGCTGCTTCTTCTCGCGCACGCTCTCGGCCGCGACGCGCTCGGCGTCTTTCTTGCCCATCTTCAAGTGGCCGAGCTCGGTGTTCGGCACGAGCGCGCCGTCGAGGAAGAGCGCGCTGCCGATGCCGGTGCCGAGCGTCACCATCATCACGACGCCCGACACGCCCTTGCCCGCGCCGAACTCCATCTCGGCGAGGCCCGCGGCGTCGGCGTCGTTCACGACCACGACCGGCGCGCCGATCGCCGCGCTGAACGCGGCGGCCGCGTTGGTGCCGATCCACGACCGGTCGACGTTGGCCGCGGTCAGCGCGACGCCGCCCTTCATGACGGCGGGGAACGTCGCGCCCGCGGTGCCCTTCCAGTCGAAGTGCTGCGCGAGTTGGCCGACCACCTCACTCACCGCATCGGGCGTCGCCGGTTGCGGTGTGAGGATGCGGAAGCGGTCGGCGAGGAGCTTGCCGGTCGCGATGTCGACGGGCGCACCCTTGATGCCGGTGCCGCCCACGTCGATGCCGAGTACTGAAGCCATGGCCCATGATGCCGCGCGATCGCGTGCAGGGCGCAATTTCGGCCCGTGGGTAAGACTGCGCGATGGACACGTTTGATGTGATCGTGATCGGTGGCGGGCCGGCGGGCGAGAACATCGCCGGCCGGTGTGACGAGTGCGACGCGACCGTCGCGATCGTCGAGGCCGAACTGGTGGGTGGCGAGTGCTCGTACTGGGCGTGCGAGCCGAGCAAGGCGCTGTTGCGTCCGGGTGCCGCGCTCGCTGAGGTGTCGCGTGTGCCGGGCGCCGCGGCTGCGGTCACGGGCACGATCGACGTGGGCGCGGTGTTCGCGTGGCGTGACGACATCGTGTCGCACTACGACGACGAGCCGCAGGCGAGTTGGGTCGACCGTGTCGGCGCGACGCTCGTGCGCGGTCACGGTCGGCTCGTGGGCGAACGTCGGGTCGACGTCGCATTGCCCGACGGTTCGGTGCGCGCGCTCGAGGCGGCGCAGGCGGTCGTCGTCGCGACGGGCTCGACCGCGGTGATCCCTCCGATCGACGGGCTGCGCGACACGCGCGTGTGGGACAACCGCGCGATCACGTCGGCGTCCGCGGTGCCGGAGCGGCTGATCGTGCTCGGCGGCGGTGTGGTCGGCGTGGAGATGGCGCAGGCCTGGAAGCGGTTGGGCACGCGCGAGGTCACGGTGATCGAGGCACTCGATCGACTGGTCGCGAACCTGGAGCCGTTCGCGAGCGACGACCTCGCCGCCGCGTTCGCCGACGAGGGCATCAGCGTGCGCCTCGGGTCGAAGGCGGTGAAGGTGGAGCGCGCCGGCAGTGCGGACGACGGCCCGGTCACGGTCACGCTGGAAGACGGCAGCGCGATCACCGGCGACGAACTGCTGGTCTCGGTGGGGCGACGTCCGAACACGTCCGACCTCGGCGTCGATTCGATCGGGCTCGAGCCCGGCAAGGCGATCGAGGTCGACGACCACCTGCGTGCGACCGGAGTCGACGGTGATTGGCTCTACGCCATCGGTGACGTCAACGGCCGCGCGCTGCTCACCCACATGGGCAAGTACCAGGCGCGCATCGTGTCCGACATCATCCTGAAGGGATCGACCGTCACTGCCTGGGCGGATCACCGCGCGGTTCCGAGCGTGGTGTTCACCGACCCGCAGCTCGCGTCTGTGGGGCTCACCGAGGCGAAGGCGCGCGAGCAAGGCATCGACGTGCGTGTCGTGGAGTACGCGACGAACAACACCGCCGGCGCGAACCTGTACGGCAAGACGTCGCGCGGCACGAGCCGGCTCGTGATCGATGAGTCGCGGCGCGTGATCGTCGGCGCCACGTTCACCGGCCCGCTCGTGGGCGAGTTGTTGCACGCCGCCACGATCGCCGTCGTCGGCGAGGTGACCCTCGACACGCTGGTGCACGCGGTCCCGTCGTTCCCCACCGTCAGCGAAGTGTGGCTCCGCCTCCTCGAGACCTACGGCCTCTGACCCCTGCACGACCCACCCTCGAGCCCCA
>JBEVLJ010000108.1:0-2810 GCA_040509195.1 Acidimicrobiia bacterium | reverse complement strand
ACTACCTCTACTTCTCGTCGTTCTCCGACTACCTGCTCGAGCACTCCCGTCGTCACGCGGAGTCGCTCATCGAGCAGCGCGGCCTCGACGCCAACAGCCTCGTCGTCGAGCTCGCCAGCAACGACGGCTACCTGCTGAAGAACTTCGTCGCGCACGACGTGCCGGTGCTCGGGATCGACCCGGCGCCTGACCAAGCGGAGGCGGCGAACGCGGCGGGCGTGCCGACCCTCGCCGAGTTCTTCGGTGTGGAGCTCGCCGAGCGACTCGTCGCCGACGGCAAGCGTGCCGATGTGATCATCGCCAACAACGTGATGGCGCACGTGCCCGACCTCAACGGCTTCGTCGCAGGCATGGCGACGTTGCTGCACGACGACGGCGTGATCACGGTCGAGAACCCGTACGTGCGCGACCTCATCGAGCACGTCGAGTTCGACACCATCTATCACGAGCACTTCTGTTACTACTCGTGCTCGTCGGTCGATGCGCTGGTGCGCCGCCACGGCATGTACCTGAACCACGTCGACTACTTCCCTGATCTCCATGGCGGCACGTTGCGTTGGTGGATCAGCAAGCACGAGGGTCGGTCGGCGGAAGCCGAGGCGTTCCTCGCCGACGAGGAGTCGCGCGGGATGCGCGACTTCGCGTACTACCGCGACTTCGCTGCTCGCGTCGACGGGATCCGCGCTGATCTGCTCGCGCTCCTCACGAAGCTCAAGACCGACGGCTCCAGCATCGCGGCCTATGGCGCCGCGGCGAAGGGGAGCACCTTGGTGAACTCGGTCCGGATCGGCACCGAGCTCGTCGACTTCGTCGTCGACCGCAACGTGCACAAGCAGGGCTTGCTCATGCCGGGTGTGCACATCCCGATCCGTGCGCCCGAGGCGCTGCTCGAGGAGCGTCCCGACTACCTGCTCCTTCTGGCGTGGAACTTCCGTGACGAGATCGCACGTCAGCAGACCGCGTACCTCGCAGGTGGTGGGCGGTTCATCGTGCCCGTGCCCGAGCCCGTGATCGTGGACGCGCAGCAGTGAGCAACGAGTCGATTCCCTGCCCGGCCTGCGCGCAGGGCGACCTCGACGTGTTCTACGAGGTCGACGGGATTCCCGCGCACAGCACCTTGTTGCTCGACTCCCGCGAGGTCGCGCTCGCGTACCCACGGGGCGAGATGCGGCTCGGCTTCTGCCGCGCGTGCGGCTTCATGGCCAACACCGCGTTCGACATCAGTCTCAACAACTACTCCACGATGTGCGAGGAGACGCAGGGCTACTCGCCGTACTTCGCGCGCTGGATCCAGAACCTCGCGCAGGAGTACGTCGACCGCTACGACCTGCGCGGTGTCGACATCGCCGAGATCGGGTGCGGAAAAGGCGAGTTCCTCGCGCTGGTGTGCGCCGCGGGTGAGAACCGTGGCCTCGGCATCGACCCGAGCTACGTGGAGGGTCGCGTCGAGCTCCCCGATCGCGACCGACTCACCTTCGTCAACGAGCTGTACACGCCCGAATACGGCGAGCTCCCGGTCGACGTGATCGCGTGCCGGCACACGCTCGAGCACATCGGGCCGGTCGGTGCGTTCGTGGCCGCGGTGCGCGCCTCGATTGCCGACGGTCGCGAGCCGCTCGTCTACTTCGAGCTGCCGGAGACGCTGCGCGTGCTCCGGGAGCAGGCGTTCTGGGACATCGACTACGAGCACTGCTCGTACTTCACGCCAGGATCGCTGGCGCGGCTGTTCCGCGCACAGGGGTTCGATCCCATCGATCTACGCCTCGACTACGGCGATCAGTACGTGCTCATCGATGCGCGCCCCGGTGCGGGCGACAGCCCGACGCTTGAGCACGAGCGTGATCTCGAGGCCACCGCGGCATTGGTCGAGGAGTTCCGCATCGCGGTGCCCAAGCGCATCGCCGAGCTGCGCGGCCTCGTCACCACGGCGCACCGCGCCGGTCGCCGCGTCGTGATCTGGGGTGGTGGATCGAAGGGCGTGGCGTTCCTCACCACGCTCGGGATCACCGACGAGATCGAGTTCGCGGTCGACATCGACCCGAACAAGCAGGGGATGTACATGGCCGCCACCGGTCACGAGGTCATCGGGCCCGAGCAGCTGCGTGACTACCGCCCTGATCTCGTCATCCCGATGAACGCCATCTACCGCGACGAGATCGCTGCCCAACTCCACGAGGTCGGCCTCGCGCCGGAGCTCGTCACGATCGACTGAGCAATGGCCGGCGACCCGACCGTCATCGAGCCGCGCCGTCCTCGCGTGACGTCGGTGTTGGCGACCTTCAACCGGGCGGCCGTCCTCGACGCGACATTGACGGCGATCGAGTCGCAGACGCGGCCACCGGACGAGATCCTGGTCGTGGACAACGCCAGCACCGACGACACGTTGGCGATGCTTGCTCAGGGCCATGCACAGGCTGCGACGTTGCGTCTCTCGGAGAACTCGGGTGCCTCGGGAGGCCTCGCCGCAGGATTCGAGCAGGCGTTCCAGCGTGGCGCCGACTTCGTGTGGGTCGGTGACGACGACACGACGCCGACACCTGACGCACTGCGCACGCTGCTTGGCGCGGCGGCGCTCGTCCCCGAATCCGACCTCGGGGTGCTCGCGCTGTCCGGCGGGACGCTGCGTCGTGGTGTCGTCCGCCACCTGCCCGTCGGACAGCTGCCTGTGTACCGACACGGCAGGGACACGTCGAGTCCGTTGCACGCGGCCGACTTCGTCATCTACGACGGGGGCCTGGTGACGCGACGGGCGTATGAGTTGGCGGGCACCCCTCGTGCGGACTTCTTCCACGACTTCGGCGACCTCGAGT
>JBEVLJ010000107.1:0-14316 GCA_040509195.1 Acidimicrobiia bacterium | reverse complement strand
CCGCAGCTTCCGCGTACTCCGCCAAACCCGTGGTCGACACGAGCACGCGTGCATCGCCGTCGCTGATGCCCCACTCCTCGACCAGTCGATCACGACGGGCCGACGGCAACTCCGGCATCGACGCGCGCACCGCAGCGCGCATCTCCTCCGTGGGCGCCACCGGAACCAGGTCGGGCTCCGGGAAGTAGCGGTAGTCCGACGAGCCTTCCTTCGACCGCATCGAACCGGTGCGGCCGTCGGCCTCGTCCCAGTGGCGCGTCTCCTGCACGACGCGCTCGCCGGCTTCGAGCAATTGGATCTGACGCTCGATCTCGTAGTCGATGGCGCGGCCCAGCGAACGCAGCGAGTTCATGTTCTTGATCTCGGCGCGCGTGCCGTACTCGCTCGCACCGACCTTGCGCACCGACACGTTGGCGTCGACGCGCATCGAGCCTTCTTCCATCTTCACGTCGGACACGCCGATGGCTTCGAGCACCGACCGAAGTTCCGACACGTACGCTCGCGCCTGCTCCGACGAACGAAGGTCGGGCCGGCTCACGATCTCCATGAGCGGCACGCCGGCGCGGTTGTAGTCGACGAGCGAGTATGACGCTTCGTGGATGCGCCCTCCCCCACCGATGTGCGTCGACTTGCCGGTGTCTTCCTCGAGGTGCGCGCGCTCGAGCCCGATGCGCACGCCGTCGACCTCGAGGTAGCCGTCGATCGTGATCGGCTCGTCGTATTGCGAGACCTGATAGTCCTTCGGCATGTCGGGATAGAAGTAGTTCTTGCGCGCGAACGTGGACTGCTCCGGCACGCGCAGGTGCACCGCCTCGGCGAAGCGCAGCGCGAACTCGACCGTCTGCTCGTTGAGCACTGGCAGCGACCCCGGCAACCCGAGACACACCGGGCAGACGTGGGTGTTGGGCTCGGCGCCGAACTCGTTGAGGCAACCGCAGAACAACTTGGTGACGGTGGACAGCTCGCAATGCACTTCGAGCCCGATCACGGGCTCGTAGTCGGCGCGCACCGCAGCGCGGTCGGTCGACGTCATCGCGCCAACTCCAACGCTCGCGCGGTGCGGAACATCACGGCTTCGCCCAACGCGGGTGCGAGCACCTGCACGCCGATCGGCATCCCACCTTCGCCTTCACCGAACGGCACGCTCATGGCCGCGTGCCCGGCCAAGTTGGTGGGGATGGTGCACACGTCCGACAGATACATCGACAGCGGATCGGCCGTCTTGGCGCCGAGCTCGAATGCCACCGACGGTGCGGTGGGCGACAGCAACACGTCGAACTGCTCGTACGCGCGTGCGAAGTCGCGGATGATCAGCGTGCGGACACGTTGTGCCTGCCCGTAGTAGGCGTCGTAATAACCCGCCGACAACGCGTACGTGCCGAGCATGATTCGGCGCTTCACCTCCGGACCGAAACCCGCGTTGCGCGTGCGCGCGTTCATCTGCGACACGTCGTCGCCATCGACCCGGAGGCCGTAGCGAACGCCGTCGTAGCGAGCGAGGTTGGACGACGCTTCCGCCGGCGCGATCAAGTAGTACGCGGACAGTCCGTACTCAGTGCTCGGCACGCTCACCCGGTCGACCGACGCGCCCGCCTTCTCCAACGCCAACGCGGCGCGCTCCACCGCGTCACGAACCTCAGGTTGGATGCCATCCACATCGGTGAGCTGTTCGACGATGCCGACGCGCAGACCATCGACACCCCGGTCGACGAGCGGCAGCAGCGGCTCGTACGTCCCCGCAATCGACGTCGAGTCGAGTGGGTCGTGACCCGCGATCACGTCGAGGAGCAGTGCGGCATCACTCACCGTGTCGGCGAACGGCCCGATCTGGTCGAGCGAGCTGGCGAAGGCGATCAACCCGTAGCGCGACACCAACCCGTAGGTGGGCTTCACGCCGACCACGCCGCACAGCGCAGCCGGCTGACGGATCGAACCACCGGTGTCGGACCCGAGCGCGAGCGGCGCGTACCCCGCGGCAACTGCCGCGGCCGAACCGCCGCTGGAACCACCCGGCACTCGCGACGGATCACGCGGGTTGCGCGTGGGACCGAACGCCGAGTTCTCGGTGGACGAGCCCATCGCGAACTCGTCGAGGTTGGTCTTCGCCACCGGGATCGCGCCCGCCGCGAGCACGCGCTCGACCACGGTCGCGGTGTACGGCGGCTTCCAACCGTCGAGGATGCGCGACGAACACGTGGTGGGGACGCCGCGTGTGCAGAGGTTGTCCTTCAGCGCGATCGGCACGCCGGCAAGTGGGCCGACGTCGTCACCACGCGCAACGGCAGCGTCGACGGTACGCGCCGCGTCACGCGCCGCGTCGGTCGTGACCAGGTTGCACGCATTGAGCTCACCGTCGCGCGCCTCGATCACTCCGAGGTGCTCGTCGACCACGTCCAACGCAGAGCGTTCACCGGCGCGCACCGCACGCGCGAGCTCGAGCGCGGTCACGGCGCGTGGAGGATGCGTGGTACGCGGAAGCGACCGTCCTCGGCATCGGGCGCCATCGCGAGCACGTCGTCACGATCGAGACTCGGTCGCGCCACGTCTGCGCGCAACACGTTGACCAAGGGCAACGGGTGCGCGGTCGGCGGCACGTCGTGCGTGTCGAGTGCCGACACCTGCGCGGCGTGATCGAGGATCACGCCCAACTCCTGCGTGAGCGCCTCGACCTCCTGGTCGTCGAGCGCGAGACGCGCCAGTTGCGCGACGTGTTCGACGTCGCCGCGGGTGAGCTCGGCCATGGGGCCGAGTCTACGGATCGCTACGATGCGCCCTCGACCCGGTTGACCTGATTGCCCCCGCACGACGTGCCGGACCAGGCGACCCGAGGAGCACCGTGCCGGCGTACCCGTTCCTGTCCGACGAGTGGTTCGTCGAAGTGCGGCGCGTCCTCGACGACGGCGCAGTGGAAGTGCCGGCTGACGCGAGCCTGCGCGCGAACCTCTCGGTCACCGACACGCCGTTCGGTGACGACCGGCTGCTGCACCTTGCGATCGGTGACGGCGCCGCGGAGTGGGACCACGGTCATCTCGACGACGCCGACCTCACCATCACCACCGACTACGCCACCGCACGCGAGTTGTTCGTGGCCGGCGATCCACAGGGCGCGCTGCAAGCCCTCATGCAAGGCAAGTTGAAGCTCCAGGGCGACCTCACGAAGCTGTTGGCGCTTCAGATGGCGGGCACCGGCCCCGGCTCACCCGGACTCGGCGCGGCGTTGGCCGAGATCACCGTCTGACCCGGATCACCCGCCAGGATCTGGTCGAGCACCGGATCGTCGGCCGCGCCTGCCGCGGCCACGCCCCTGCTTCCGCTGCCGCTGCCGCTGCCGCTGCCGCTGCAGCTTCCGCGCAGGCTGCCACTCGGCCCCGGGCGACCGAGTGCGCGTCCGTATCCCGATGCCGGCGCGCACGGCCCCGGCCGTGAGGTCGCGCCGTGAGCAGGTCGACGCATCTGATCCCTCCATGATCAAGGGAAGGGGCCCCCGCCGCTTCCTGTGACCTATCAACGAACGAACCTATGACCGTGTCACACGGCGTTTCCCGCGATGACCATCCGATCGGCCATGCCCGTTCAGAACGTGAGTGTGACCTTCGTCCCCTTGCCCACCTTGGAGCCGGCCGCGGGATTGCTGCTGCGGACCACGCGGCCCGGCAGATAGCCGACCGTGTCGACCTCGAAGCCGGCCGCCACGAGCTTCGCCTGTGCGGCTTCGAGCGAGAGGCCGACCACCGTGGGCACCTCGACGAGCTCGGGGCCCTTGCTGACGACGATCGCCACACTCGAGTCGCGCGGCGCCATCGTGCCGACCGCGGGGTTGGTGCCGATCACCTTGCCCGACTCGACCGTGCTGCTGAATTCGTCGGCCGCGCGTGTCACTGCGAAGCGTGCCGCCGCCAGCTTCTGCGCGGCGGCGTCGTACGTGAGGCCCGACACGTCGGGTACCTGCACCGGCGCGGGACCGTCGCTCACCACGAGGGTGATGACCGACTCCTTCGGCGCGGTCGACCCCGATGGCTCGGTGCTGATCACCGTGTCGAACGGCACGGTCTCGTCCGTGTGCCGCTGCACGTTGACAACGAATCCCGCGTTCTGCAATTCGGCGGTCGCGTCGGCCACCGGCTTGCCGACGACCGAGGGCACTTTCACCTTCGGCGGCCCGCGCGACACGACCAGCTCGACGTTGCTGCCATCGCGCACGAACTCGCCCGCCGCGGGCGACTGTCCGATCACGATCTCGGCCGGGTCGTCGGAATCACGCGTGACGACACGGATCCCAAAGCCCGCGTCGGCGAGGCGCTTCGTGGCTTGGTCGGAGCTGAGCCCGACCACCGACGGCACCCCGGCCGTGCCGCCACCCGTCGACGCGAGGGCGACGCCTCCCGCGATCATCGCCAACAACACGGCGATCGCGACGAAAGCTCCCACCATCCGCCCCGCGCCCCCGCGAGCGCCGGGCGCGCGCCCTCGGCGTGCGATCGGGTCGACGGGGGGCGGCGCGTCGGGCGCGTCCTGGTCGAACAATGCGGCGGAGCGGCCGATCTGCGTGGGATCAGCGAGATTGATGGTGCCGTCGAGTCCCGCGAGGGCCAGCGGCGTGGGCGGAGGAAGCGCGCGTGCCGCGTCGGCGAGTGCCGCGCCCATGGTCGTGGCGTCGGGATAGCGATCGTCGGGGTTCGGTCGACCGGCGCGCTCCACGACCGCGCCGAGGCGACCCAGCTCGAGAGGCGCAACCAGCGCGGTGTGCGTGCGAACCGCGAGCGTGCCGATCGCGGTGTCGCCCAATGCAGGGACGGTGCCGGTGACCGCCTCGCACAGCACGACCGCGAGCGAGTAGAGGTCGGCACGGCCGTCGAGCGGCGCGCCGGTGGCCTGCTCAGGCGCCGCGTAGCGCGCGGTGCCGACCACCGTGCCGGCCGGCTCGGTCCAACTCGCTTCCGCGAGGGCGCGCGCGAGACCGAAGTCGCCGACGCGCATGATGCCGTGCTCGTCGAACAGCAGGTTGGCGGGCTTGATGTCGCGGTGCACCAGACCACGCGCGTGCGAGTACTCGAGCGCGGCCGTGACCTGACGCCCCACGTGCGCGGCCTGCGCCGGGTTGAGGCGCGCGCCCGCGTCGAGCAAGCTCCGCAAGCTGCCACCTTGCAGCAGCTCGAGCACCATGAACGGCACGTCGTCGTCGCCCCAGTCGTAGACCGCCATCACGTTGGGATGGTGCAGTGACGCCGCGAGCTGGGCTTCGGAGCGGAACCGGCGCAAGAAACCAAGGTCTTCGGCCAGCCCGGCGTGCAACACCTTCACCGCGACCCGGCGACGCAACTTGACGTCGTCGGCCACGTAGACGCGACCGCTCGCGCCCGCACCGATCGGCGCGAGCACGCGGTATCGGGAGGCCAGGACGCGTCCGGTGAGATCGGCGGCGCCACTGCTCGCCATCCGGGCGAGGGTACCGGCCCTCGCGTCGGTTTCCGTGGCATGCGCGGCGCTACGGTCGGATCGTGGCAACTCCAGCTCCGCAGGTCACGAGCCGACGGATCCAGCATCCGTGGCGTGTCGCAATCGTCGCGATCGCGCTGCTCGCGGTGTTGAACCTCGGGGTCGTGCTCCTCCGGAGCTCCGACTCGTCGGTGCCGGGCACGGCGTCGCTGCCGAGCAGCATCCAGTCGGTCTCGCCGGAGCCCGGCGAGCTCACCAGTCGCATCGACGACGTCACGGTCGACCTCAACGACGCCTACACGGGTCGGCTGGTGATCAACGGCGTCGACATCCCCGACGACCAGACGTCGGGCGTGCACGACCTCGGCATCATCACCTTCCGACCCGGACCCAAGAAAGACATCACCGCGTTCCGCGCCGGTGAGAACGACGTGGTCGTGAAGTACTGGCCACAAGGCAAGGACGAACCCGCGAAGCCGTTCGTGTACAGCTGGCGCTTCCAAGCGGCCGCCTGAACCGCGCTGCGGCGCGCCGGGAACAGCTCAGTCGTCGGTGCCGGGATCTTCCGTCGCCGGTCCCTCAGCCAGCAGACGTTCGAACGCCGGTCCGTCGACGATCGTGACGCCGAGTTGCTCGGCCTTCGCCAGCTTCGAACCCGGGCTCGCGCCCACCACCACGTACGACGTCTTCTTCGACACGCTGTTCGTGACCTTGCCACCGCGGGCTTCGATCGCGACTTGCGCGACGTCGCGGGTCATCTCGTCGAGCGTGCCGGTGAGCACGAACGTGAGCCCGGCGAACGACACGCCACCAGTATCGACGGGCGCGTCCGGTTCGGGTGCGTGGAGGTCGACACCCGCGCGACGCAGCTTGTCGACGATGCGGCGATTGGCCTCGATGGCGAAGAACTGGGCGAGACTCTCGGCGATGATCGGCCCGACGCCGTCGACGACGGTCGTCTCTTCCACGCTCGCCTGCTCGATCGCGTCGAGCGTGCCGAGTGCGCGCGCGAGCGCCTGCGCCGCGGTGGGGCCAACGTTGCGGATGTTGATGCCCACGAGCACGCGCGCGAGGCCGCGCGACTTCGACGCGTTGACGCCGTCGATCAGTTTCTGCGCGGAGACCGGTGCCATGCGCTCGAGCGGCACGAGTTGCTCCACGGTGAGCGAGTAGATGTCGCCCGCGTCGGCGAGCAGCCCGGCCTCGACGAACTGCCGCACTCGCTCCTCGCCGAGCCCTTCGATGTCCATCGCGCCGCGACTGGCGAAGTGCGCGATGCGCGCGACGCGCTGCGCGGGACAGTCGACGTTGACGCAGTAGCGGTTCGCCTCGCCTTCGAGGCGGACCAAGGGTTCGGAACACACTGGGCACGCGGCCGGGAACTTCCAGCGCCGCGCGCCCTTCTTGCGCTTCGAGAGCACCGGTCCGACGACCTCGGGGATCACGTCGCCCGCCTTGCGCACGATGACGGTGTCGCCGACGCGCACGTCTTTGCGCGCGACATCGTCTTCGTTGTGCAACGTGGACATCCCGACCGTCGACCCGCCCACGAACACGGGCTCGAGCTGCGCGAACGGCGTGGCGCGACCGGTGCGCCCGATGCTCACCATGATGTTGCGCAACCGCGTGGTCTTCTCTTCCGGCGGGAACTTGAACGCGATCGCCCACCGTGGTGCGCGACTCGTGAAGCCGAGCTCGGTGCGTTGCGCGAGATCGTCGACCTTCACGACCGCGCCGTCGATCTCGTACCCGAGCGCGTGACGTTGCGCCTGCATCTGCTCGCAGAACGCGTACACCGCGTCGAGATCGGAGAGTTGCTCGATGTGGTCGTTCACCGGGAGACCGAGGTCGCGCAACCAGGCGAGCGTGTCGTGATGCGACGCGAGGCGCGGCCCGCCTTCTTGAATGCCGAGCTGGTACGAGAAGAACGCGAGGTCGCGCGACGCCGTGACGCGCGGATCCTTCTGACGGAGACTGCCGGCGGCCGCGTTGCGCGGGTTGGCGAAGAGCCGCTCCCCCGCGTCGCCTTGCCGTCGATTGAGCTCCTCGAACGACGCAAGCGGCATGAACACCTCGCCGCGCACCTCGACGCGCGTGGGCACCAACGATCCCGCGAGCTGATGCGGGATCGGCGCGATCGTCTCGATGTTGGCGGTGACGTCTTCGCCGGTCTGACCGTCGCCGCGGGTGGCGGCGCGCACGAGCCGGCCGTCGACGTACAACAGCGAGATCGCCAGCCCATCGAGCTTGGGCTCGCCCACGAACGTGACGGGATCGGTGATCGTGCGTTCGACACGGCCGTACCAGGCAACGAGCTCGTCGCGATCGAACGCATTGTCGAGCGAGAACATCCGCATCTCATGGCGCACGGGCGAGAACGTGGCCGACGTGGGCGCGCCGACTTCGCGCAATGGCGAGTCGTCGGTGCGCAGCTCGGGATGACGCTCCTCGATCGCTTCGAGCTCGCGCACGAGCTCGTCGAACTCTGCGTCGGCGATCTCAGGATCGTCGTCGCGGTAGTACCGGTCGCGGTGGTGACGGATCAGTTCGGCGAGCTCGGCCGCGCGGGCGAGGTCCGCTGACTTCTCGCTCGCCCGGGCCATGGCCCGAATCTACCGACCGGGTGTGACAGTGATGACGGTCAGGGCTTCGTGGTGGTCGTGGTCGGCGGTGCCGTCGTGGTGGTCGTCGGCGGCGCGGTCGTGGTGGTGGTGGGCGGAGCCGTCGTGGTCGTGGTCGGCGGTGCGGTGGTCGTCGTCGGAGCCGTCGTCGTGGTGGACGACGACGTGGTGGTCGACGACGTGGTGGTCGAGCTGCTCGTGGTGGTCGTGGTCGTGGTGTCGTCGCCACCGTCACCCAAGGCGAGCGCCGCGATGATGCCGATCAACACGACCGCCATCACGATCAACGCGCCGATCACCCACTTCATCGCGTTCGACATGCCGCCGTCGTCGTCGGCCGGGCGGTTGCCGTTGTCGCCGTTGCCACCACCAGCACCGCCGACGCCTGCAGCACCCGCGCCGGCGGCACCGCCAGCGGCGGCTGCCGCCGGCATCGACACCGTGGGCTCGCCCGCGTCGGACACGACCCCCGCTTCCATCGCGCCCGTCGGCTCCACCGCCGCGCCGCAGTTGCCACACACCGTGGCACCGGCCTCGATCGGCTCGCCGCACACGCCGCAGTAGCGGAAAGAGGAGGTCGGCTCCACGTCAGGCTCCCAGTGTGAGTCGCGCGGCGACCGCTTGATCGTGCATGCGCGCCGCGAGTTCGCGTGCGATCCCGAGCACCCGCTCGGCTTGCGAGGCACCGTAGCCCGCGAGCCCACACGCCGGAGTGATCAGCCCGCGCGCGCGGAGCGGCACCGGGTCGCAACCGCGCTTCGTGAGCTCGCACCACACCGACGCGAGTTTGCGCCAGTGCGGCTCGACGGATTCGCCGACGGGACCGTGCGTGGGCACCGCGCCCCACGCGATCCAGCCGTCGCCGTCGAGGAAACGTGCAAGCGCGACGGTGTCGTGTTGCAGCTCTTCGCTCACTTCCACGCCGAGGACGCGCGGGCCGGCGGCGAGCGCGAGCGACACGTCGCCGTCGCCGCACACATGCAGACCGCTGATCGCATCGATGTCGGCGAGCGCACCCGACAACACGTCGATCGCGGCTTCGCGGTCGAGGAGACCCTGCCCGCGTCGCCACGTGACCAACGACGGCTCGTCGAGGAACAGCACCAACGCGGTGTCGGGGAGTTGCTCGGCAACGCGCTCCTGGAGCGTGCGCGTCCACGCGCGCGTGAGCACGGCCGCGCGATCGAACGCGCGCGGCACCGGCATCCCTGCAGCGTGGAGTGCGACGCCCAACGTGAGCGGACCGGTGAGCTGCACCTTGATGCGCGTCAGCGGCTGCTCGAGCTCGCATGCGGCGTCGAGCAATGCGAGCAGCCCGCCGTGCGCCTCTGGTGTGACGACGCATTCCGGCTCGGCGTCAGAAGCGCCCAGCACCGTGAGCGCGCCAAGCGTGTCGACCTCGACCTCGGGGAGCGCAGCGACCCACTGCGCGATCATTCCTTCGCGCGGGTCACGGCCCGGAAGTTGCGGCACCGCCGGAAGCTCGGGCAGGCACGCGAGCACGAACTGCGCGGCCTCGTGCGCATCGGTGTGCGGCAGGCTCCCGACACCCGTGGCGATGCCAGGAACGAGGACCTGCGCTCGAACCGCTGCCGCCATGGACTCGTACTATACGAACGACCTGGAGGTGGGTCCGAAACGGACGCCTCGACGCGAACGGAGCGGTTCCTGAGTCAGCCCGGTGGAGCACGACCGCTCGTGCTGTGGGCATTGCGGATCGTGTGGTTCACGTTGCCGCTGACGGCGGGCGCCGCGTTCGGCGCTGCCGTGCGCGACTGGTCCGACGCGCCGTCGATCGTCGCACAGGTCCTGGTGTGGGCGAGCTGGGCCGTCGGATTGCTCGCGGTCGTGGTGCCGCGGCCACACCTGTTGACCGCGGTGCGAGTGATCGCGCCCGCGTTCCTCGTGGTCGCAATGGTCATCGCGATCGACGGTGCCGCGTCGACGACGGCGGCCATCGGCGCGCTCGCCGCGACCGTCGTGGCCGGCGCGCTCGTCTCGAGTCACGACCTCGCCCTCGCCGCGGCCAACGCGATCGCCTACGGCGACGAGCAGCGGGTGTTGTTGCGCACCCCGCCAGCCCTGTTCCTCGGACCGCTGCCGATCGCGCGCGTGCTCGTGGCGGGCGCGCTGGTCGCACCGCCATTGCTGCTCGCCGACGAGCGCTGGGTGCTCGGCACGATCACACTCGTGGTCGCGATCCCGATCGTGATCATGCTGCCGCGCGCGCTGCACGGCCTGTCTCGTCGCTGGGGTGTGCTCGTGCCGGCGGGTTTCGTGATCGTCGACCCCCTCACCCTGTCGGATCCGGTGCTGTTCCTGCGCGAGCGGATCCTGCGCATGCAGGCCGAGGATGCGACCGCGTCCTCGCCGCCCGGGGTGCTCGACCTCCGGCTCGGGGCGGCCGCCGGCAGTGTGGCACTGGAGTTCGATGAAGACGCCGAGCTCGGCCGTCGCGGACGACGCGGTCGCGGCGGAACGATCGTGCAAGCGCGCGAGCTTCGCTTCGCGGTCGCCCGACGAGCCTCGTTCCTCGAAGCCGCCGGCGCCCGCCGCATCCGCGTCGTCACCTGATCGTCTCGCAGCCGCCGAAGATCCCGACGCTGCGACCGCCAGTTCGCGGTCAGACGGCGATGCCGCCAGCGACGAGTGCGTCGCCGTCGTACAACGCCACGACCTGACCGGGGGCAACCCGCGGCTGCGGCGTGGCGAACACGACGATGTGGTCGCGCAGGGACACGGGGACCGGGTCGCCGTGCGCGCGCATCTGCGCGTGCAGTGCACCACCCGACGGCGATGCGCCCACGAACGTGAGGTCGCGAAGCTCGATCTCTTCTCGCAACAACTCGTCGCGCGTGCCGATGGTGACGCGCGCACGTGGCGCGTCGACGTCGAGCACGTACCGACGCTCACCGACCGCGACACCGACGCCGCGACGTTGTCCGACGGTGAAGCCGGTGATGCCGTGGTGCGCACCGACCACCGCACCCGTCGCGTCGACCACCTCACCGCTCGGCGTGGACGCCCGCGCCGCGATGAAGTCGGTGCGCTGACCGCGCTGGATGAAGCACACGTCCATGCTCTCGGGCTTCGTTGCGGTGCGGAGACCGAGCGCCGCGGCGCGCTCGCGCACGTCGGCCTTCGTGAGCGAGCCCACCGGGAAGAGCGTGCGCGCCAGTTCGCGCTGGCCGAGCATGTAGAGGACGTACGACTGGTCCTTCGCCGCGTCGTGACCGCGGCGCAACTGGTACTCACCGTCGTCTCCGGCATCGGCGTCGAACACCACCTGCGCGTGATGACCGGTGGCGACCGCGTCGAACCCGAGCGCGATTGCGCGTTCGAACATGCGACCGAACTTGATCGATCGGTTGCACTCGACGCAGGGATTCGGCGTCGACCCGCTCACGTACGCGTCGACGTACGGATCGACGACGGCGCGCGTGAAGTCGTCGGCGAAGTTGAACACGTAGTGCGGAACGTCGAGCTGCGCCGCGACGCGACGCGCGTCCTCCACGTCGCTCACGCTGCAACACCCGGAGTCGGACTCACCGCCCCACAGCTTCAGCGTGACGCCGGTGACGTCGTGACCTGCCTCGCGCAACATCGCGGCAGCCACCGACGAGTCGACGCCGCCGCTCATCGCGACCAACACCCGCATCGGATTCGTCATCGCGCTGGTCACGCGGCTGCCGCGGCGGCACGCAACTGTGCGACCGCCGCGGGCACGCGGGCAAGCGCGAGGTCGACGTCGCGCTCGGTCGACGCGAACCCGAGACTGAACCGAACTGAGGCCGCCGCGTCGTCGTGGGACATGCCCATCGCCGCCAACACGTACGACGGCTCGGCGGCACCCGACGAACACGAGGATCCGGCAGCCGCGTACACACCTTGCGAATCGAGCAACATGAGCAGCGCTTCGGACTCGACGCCGCGGAACCCGAGGTGCGCGTTGCCTGCGACCTTGCGCGCACGGTCGCCGTTCTCGAACGAGTCGGGCACTGCGGCGATCAGCCCGTCGACCAATCGATCTCGAAGACGCGCCACACGTGCGCAGTCGGCCGCGCGCGCCGCGTGCGTGGCGCGCAACGCGGCGGCCATCGCGACCGCGCCTGCCACGTTGGACGTACCCGAACGCAGCCCGCGCTCCTGACCACCGCCCTCGACGAGCGGCTCGAGCGCGGTGCCGTGGCGCACCACGAGCGCGCCGGTGCCCTTCGGCCCGCCGAACTTGTGCGCGGAGATCGCGACGAGGTCGACGCCGGCGATCGCGTCGGCAACGTCGAGCCACGGCACCGCTTGCACCGCGTCGGTGTGCACCACGGCATGTGGCGCGCGCTCGCGCACGGCCGCGACGACCGCGTCGAGCGGCTGCACCGTGCCGACCTCGTTGTTCACCAGCATCAGCGACACCACCGAACTGCGCTCGTCGAGCTCGTCGACGAACGAGCCGAGGTCGACGATTCCGTCCGCCCCGGCATCGACGCGTGCCACACGAAACCCTGCGCGCTCGAGGCGATCCGCCGATGCCAAGACCGCCTTGTGTTCGAATGCCGCCGTGACGACGCCGTCGAGCCGGTCGTCTGCCGTGCGGGCAGCGTGCGCCGCACCCTTGATCGCGAGGTTGTCGGCCTCGCTGCCGCCGGCCGTGAACACGACCTCATCGGGGCGCGAGCCCAACACGTCCGCGATCGACTCCCGCGCTTCCTCGAGGGCGGTCTTCGCCACCCGAGCCGCGCGATGCCCACCCGACGGGTTGGCGAACTCGCCCACGAGGAAGGGTTCCATCGCCTCGACGGCCTCCGGGCGCATGGGCGTGGAGGCCGCGTGATCGAGGTAGACGCCGTCGTCGTTCACCCATCCAGTGTACGAACGAGGCCGAATTCAGCCTGCAGCGGCACCGCTCCGGCACGGTCCGGCCACCGCAGGAATAACTGTCACACCCCCCGGTGATACTCATCACATGACCACGCAACTCCGCCTCGTCGACCCGCCTCCCCCCGTCGCTCGGCCGGCCAAGACCACCCGGGCCACCAAGCGCGCGACCGCCGCCAAGCCGGCGAACGCTGCCTCGACTCGCACCACACGAGCCCGCGTCGCACCCTCGGGTCGTCAGCGGACGACGTCGGGTCGTCGAGCCGTCCGCTGGGGCGAGTGGCAGCTCGACGACAGCACACGGCGGATCGGACGCGAAGGCGTTGCCGCCGCACGCGAAGCCCTCGAGCGTGCCGTCACGCACGACGACCTTCGCCACGCCAGCTGAACTTCACCCCGTGCACTGGTGCGCCGTAGCCTTCCGGCATGGCAGCAACGGCGGACGAGAGTGCACGCGAGCAATGGCAGGAGCTCGCGTCAAAGGAACTGAAGGGCGACCCTGAGGCGCTCGTGTGGCACACCCCGGAAGGCATTCCGGTGGCACCGCTGTACACGGCGGCCGACCTCGAAGGCCTCGAAGGCCTCGACACGCTCCCCGGCTTCGACCCCTACCTCCGCGGGGTCCGTGCCACGATGTACTCGAACCGGCCGTGGACCATCCGTCAGTACGCGGGATTCTCCACTGCTGAGGACTCCAACGTCTTCTACCGCGCGAACCTCGCCGCAGGACAGATGGGTCTGTCGGTGGCGTTCGACCTCGCCACGCACCGCGGCTACGACTCAGACCACCCGCGGGTCGTGGGTGACGTGGGCAAGGCCGGTGTCGCAATCGACTCCGTCGAGGACATGAAGATCCTCTTCGACGGCATCCCGCTTGACAAGATGAGCGTGTCGATGACCATGAACGGCGCGGTGCTCCCCGTGATGGCGGGCTACATCGTGGCGGCGGAGGAGCAGGGCGTCGACGCGTCGCTGCTCGCCGGCACGTTGCAGAACGACATCCTCAAAGAGTTCATGGTGCGCAACACCTACATCTACCCGCCCGCGCCGAGCCTGCGCATCGTCACCGACATCATCGAGTACACGGCGAAGCACATGCCGAAGTTCAACTCGATCTCGATCTCCGGTTACCACATGCAAGAAGCCGGCGCGACGGCCGTACAGGAGCTCGGTTTCACGCTCGCCGACGGACTCGAGTACACGCGCGCCACCATGGCACGCGGGTTCGGCATCGACGACTTCGCGCCGCGACTCTCCTTCTTCTTCGGCATCGGCATGAACTTCTTCATGGAAGTGGCGAAGTTGCGCGCCGCGCGTCTTCTCTGGTCGCGACTGATCAGCCAGTTCGACCCGCAGAAGCCGACGTCGCTCATGTTGCGTACGCACT
>JBEVLJ010000106.1:0-4770 GCA_040509195.1 Acidimicrobiia bacterium | reverse complement strand
GCTTGCGGCCCGCCTCCTGTTGCAACGTCGACGTGATAAACGGAGCGCGCGGCCGCTCAGCGGTCATGCGCGACTCAACCGACGCGACGGTGAACGGCTGATCGGCGAGACGCGCGGTGAGCGCGGTGGCCGTCTCCTCGGTGAGCAACACGACGTCGTCGCGCGCGACCAGCGCACCGGTGGACGCGTCGAAGTCGCGGCCCGACGCGGGGCGCCTGCCGTCGACGGCCGCGAGTGTGGCCGGGAACGCCGGCGACGCCTCGTCGTCCGGCGTGTTCACCGCGGCAGCGAACTGCCCATCGAGGTCCCAGTACGACGCGGAGCGGAACGCCATGCGCGCACGCTCGCGGTCGACGACGAGGCGAGTGGCCACGCTCTGCACGCGACCGGCCGACGTGCCGGGGCCGATGCGCCGGAACGCGACGTTCGACACCTCGTAGCCGACGAGGCGGTCGAGCACACGACGCCCTTCCTGCGCCTCGACCAGCTTCATGTCGAGATCGCGCCAATTCTCGATGGCCTCGGCGATGGCGTCGTTGGTGATCTCGTGGAACACCATGCGCTTCACCGGCACGGTGGGCTTCAGCACCTGGAGCAGGTGCCACGAGATCGCCTCGCCTTCGCGATCCTCATCGGTGGCGAGATAGAGCTCGCTGGCGTTCTTCAGCGCCGCTTTCAGTTCGGCGACCACGTGCTTCTTCGAATCGGGGACCACGTAGACGGGCGTGAAGTGGTCGTCGACGTCGATGCCGAGCCGACGCACCTGCGGATCCGTGACGCTCTTCGGCGCCTGCTTCGCGCCCTGCGGAAGGTCGCGCACGTGCCCGACGCTTGCCATGACGACGTAGCTGTCCGCGCCGAGGTAGCCCTCGATCGTCTTCGCTTTGGCCTTCGATTCCACGATGACCAGGGGTTTCGCCACGGCTCTCCGACTTCTTCATTTGAGGTGAACGAGCGGTCCAGTCTGGTCCCCCGGGCACCTCCGGCGCCGCATTCTGCCGGGGAGTGCTCCCACGAACCCGGGTGGCTTGTCAACTCGCGTCGAATCGAGAGCCGTTCCTGAGAGCCGTCTATCCTGCGCGGCCGTGAACACTCTTGCCGCAATCTTGGCCCTCGGACCCGACCCGAAGCAGATTCTCAGCGACTTCGGCGGCTGGGCCACGGTCGTGCTGATCCTGATCATCTTCGCCGAGACCGGCATCCTGGTCGGCTTCTTCCTCCCTGGCGACTCGCTGCTCTTCACCGCCGGTCTGCTCGCGGCCGAGCCGAAGCCGGGCGATCCGCACCTCAACCTCGCAGTGATCCTCGTCGGGTGCTTCCTGGCCGCGGTGATCGGTGACCAGGTCGGGTTCACCATCGGTGAGCGGGCGGGGCCCCGCATCTTCAGCCGCCAGGAATCACGACTCTTCAAGCAAGAGTTCGTCGAACGCACCGAGTTGTTCTTCGAGAAACACGGGCCGAAGACGATCGTGATCGCTCGCTTCGTGCCCATCGTGCGCACGTTCGCGCCGGTGCTCGCGGGCGTCGGCAACATGACCCGTCGCACGTTCATCACCTACAACGTGTTCGGCGCGTTCATCTGGGTGTTCGGCGTCACCCTCGCGGGCTACTTCCTCGCGAGCGCGATCGGCGACAGCATCGACAAGTACCTGCTGCCGATCATCTTCCTGATCATCGTGCTGTCGCTCATCCCGCCGTTCCTCGAGTGGCGCAAGGCGAAGCGCGAGGACACGGTCAAGCCGAAGACAGCGGCCGAGGCAGAGGCCGAAGCCGCCGAGCTCCGTCACGCCATCGAAGACGACTGACCAACCCCACCCCACCCGCACCCGCCACGAACCGGCCGATCGTCACCGCGGGCTCGTCGGACACCACCATCTCGTGATCCTCAGCGATCCGCCCTCGCACTCCGCGACCTCTCGGGCGGTTCACGCGACCTCGTCGAGATCACGTGTCCACGCCACCGACGCGCTCGACATGACGGCGTCATCGTCCACGAGACCAAGGCGTACACCCGACGACGACATCGAACTCGTGGACGCGATCCCGTCCTGACGCGACGAACCGGCGTCGCCAGCGTGGGGTCTGACCCCATCTGGTGCCGCCGGTTCGAGGAAGCGGACGTGGTGGAGCTACTCGCCGGCGGACGAGCCTTCGGGGCGACCGTGTTCGGCCATCGCCTCGGCAACGATCTCCGACTCCTCGCCGAAGCCACCGCTCTTGCGCTTCGAGAAGAGCACGGCGCCGATCAGCACCACCAGGCACACGCCGGCGACGACGAACCGCATGTCGTTGTTCCGCAGGCTGATGATCGCCGGGAGCACCAGCAGCGAGACCAGGTTCATCACCTTGATGAGCGGGTTCAGCGCGGGGCCGGCGGTGTCCTTGAACGGGTCGCCGACGGTGTCGCCGATGACCGCGGCCTTGTGGGCCTCAGAGCCCTTGCCGCCCTCGTTGCCGTCTTCGATGTACTTCTTCGCGTTGTCCCACGCGCCACCGGCGTTGCTCAGGTAGTTCGCCATGAGCTGGCCGGTGAGGATCACGCCGGCGAGGAACGCGCCGAGGGCGTAGAAGTTGATGCCGAAGCCGATGATGAGCGGCGTGAGCACGGCGAGCAGCGCGGGAGTGGCGAGCTCACGCAGCGACGCGGCGGTGCAGATGTCGATGACCGGTCCGTAGTCGGGCTTCTTGGTGCCCGCCATGATCCCGCCATCGGCGAACTGCGAACGCACCTCTTGCACGACCACACCGGCGGTACGGCCGACGGCGCGGATCGCGAGTGCCGAGAAGAGGAACGACACCGAACCACCGATCAGCAGACCGATGAACACCTTCGGGTTCGCGAGGTTGATCTGGGTGAGGAAGTTGTTGAACAGCGCGTTCCCCGTGATGCCCTTGAGCGGGTCGAGCTCACCGCCGATCGTCTCCACGTAGGAGGCGAACAGCGCGACCGACGCGATCACGGCGGAGCCGATGGCGAAGCCCTTGGTGACCGCCTTGGTGGTGTTGCCCACCGCGTCGAGGCTCACCATGATGCGCTCGGGCTCGCCCTCGAACTCGCCCGACATCTCGGCGATGCCCGCCGCGTTGTCGGCGACCGGGCCGAAGGTGTCTTCCGACACGATCACGCCGGTGGTGGCGAGCATGCCCATGCCGGTGAGGGCGACCATGTAGAAGGTGAACTGGATGTTGCCGTCGCCGAGCCAGATGCCGACGCCCAGCGCCAGTGCGATGCAGATGATGGCGTAGACGCTCGACTCGAGGCCGGAGCTCGTGCCGGACAGCACGACCGTGGCGGGACCGGTGCGCGACGCTTCGGCGATCTCACGCACGGGCGCCGTCTCCGTCGAGGTGAAGTACTCGGTGAGGCGGCTCAGCACCTGTGCGAGCACGAGACCGGTGATGACCGCGCCGAAGCACTTCCATCCGGCGTCGAACTTGTCGTTGCCGACGTAGAGGAACGCCACGAGCGCGGTGCCGACGACCGTGAGGAGACCGGCGGTGATGAAGCCGCGGTTGATCGGCGCCATCGCCGACTTGTCCTTCGGGGTGGCGCGCACGGCGAACACACCACAGATCGACGCCAACACGCCGATCGCACGCGCCGCCAACGGGAAGATGAGGCCGAGCGCCGGGTTGAGCCCGATCGACTCGAAAGCCGCGACACCGAGGATGATCGACGCGACGAGGGTGACCTCGTAGCTCTCGAAGAGGTCGGCCGCCATGCCGGCGCAGTCGCCGACGTTGTCGCCCACGTTGTCGGCGATGGTGGCCGGGTTGCGCGGGTCGTCTTCGGGGATGCCGGCTTCGACCTTGCCCACCAGGTCGGCGCCGACGTCGGCGGCCTTGGTGAAGATGCCGCCACCGACGCGAAGGAACAGCGCGAGGAGCGAACCACCGAAGCCGAAGCCGATGAGGATCGCCGACGCGGTGTTCTGGAAGATCATGATGATCAAGGTGGCGCCGAGGAGACCGAGACCCACGGTGAACATGCCGGCCACACCGCCGGTGCGGAACGCGACCTTGAGTGCGTCGGGCAGCGAGCCAGAACGAGCCGCAGCCGCGGTGCGCACGTTGCCCCGCACCGCGAGGCTCATGCCGATGAAGCCGGTGAGACCCGAGAGAACACACCCAGCGACGAAGGCGAGCGTTCGGAAGATGCCGGACTGCACGTAGGTGAGCCCCTCGGAGCCGAAGTCGATGCCCTTGGGCTTCACGACCTCGGTCGACGTGATGAACACCACGATCGCCAGCGGGATCAAGATGACCGCGATGGTCTTGAACTGCCGCTTGAGGTACGCCATGGCGCCCTCTTGGATCGCGGCGGCGATCTCGATCATCGTCGGCGTGCCCTGGTCGGCCGCCAACACGCCCTTCATGAGGTAGAAGCCGACGGCGAGGGCGAGGAGCGCGGTGACGGCCGAGAAGATCAGCCAGAACCACGCCGCATCGTTCAACTCGAAGACCTGGTACCCGCCCTCAGCAGCAAGGCTGATCATTGGTGACGTGACTCCTGTTCAGGGGTTCGTTCGAAGGGCTCGTTGGGCCGCGCGTCGTCAGGCCACAAAGCGTGCGCACGCTAGGGGCGCAGAGGTGGTTTCGTCCAATCTTTCGCTGAAGAATCGGAGGTCGATCGGGCATCACTCCAGGTGGTACGGCACCGAGGTGACGACCGTTCCCTTGCGGAACAGCAGGCGGCCCTTGAGCAGGAGCGCGGTCTGGCCATGGAGGATGTTCCCCCACCAGTGGCGCACCACGAACTCGGGCAGCACG